>NZ_BAABHD010000013.1:0-636 GCF_039541915.1 Nibrella saemangeumensis | reverse complement strand
GCCACCCCCGCAGTTGCCCACCGTCACACTCACCTGGGCCGTGCGCACCGCACAGCCACTGCGGCTCAAACTCACCGTATAGGTGTAGGTGCCACTCACCGCAGGTGGTACCGCCGAGACGCTCGGCCCGCTGCCGCTGTAGCCATTAGGCCCCGTCCAGCTGTAGCTCACCCCCGCGCAGTCCGCCCCGGTGCAACTGCCTGTCAGTTGCACCGGCGTGTTGCAGGCCGGACTGCTGTTGCTCACCGTGGCACTCGCACTAAACTCACAGGACACCACTACCGGGTTCACCTGTACTGCTGTGCTGCCACTGACACTACAGCCATTGCGCGTGATGGTCACCGTGTAGCTGCCCGCCTGTGACAGACTCACAGCCCCCAGTACCGGGTTCTGCTCACTACTGCTGAAGCCATTGGGACCGCTCCAGCGGTAAGTAGCTCCCGCTACCGCGTTGGCCGACAGCTGCAGGCTCTGACCCACCACTACCGGACCGCTGCTGCTGGCCATGGCCGTGTACTCACAGCTTACCCCCACATGAGCCAGCACACTGGCGGGGATCTCCTGCTTGGCTACGCCCGGCCCCTGCCAGCTCACCTGCAGACCCAGACCACCCGCCCCCTGGATGTAGCGCACCCG
>NZ_BAABHD010000012.1:0-223356 GCF_039541915.1 Nibrella saemangeumensis | reverse complement strand
CGCCGACTCAGCAAAGATTATGAATGTGACTGTTCATCGGCCGAATCCTTTGTGTATCTGGCGAACATTTATCGCATTAGCCGTAAAATTTAAACAGGTTCTAAGCCCAATCGCATCTACCTATTTGGCAGGGAGTATACGGGTGTTGTTCAAGCGAAGGAAATAAATTTTTTATCTAAACACACTATTTTTACAGGTTATACATTAACGTAGAACCAAATGCTTACTATTAGTTACGAGAGTATTATTTGGATCGAGCAAGATCACTACAATTTTCTAATAATCAAATGTAATTTTGATGGCTTTGAGGTTACCTATAACGATTTCGCTACCCAAAATTTCTTATTATATCTATGGGAGGATGAACGAAATGAACGCTGGTACAAGAAAATGAGAGTTATTGAATAACGATAAAAGATATTCAAGCTTTTTACTCGTAGATTTTGCTGGGATTTTTGGCTTCGCGCTTGGTGATAAAAGAGCGGAGGTCGTGCCTTGTAATTCTCTAAAAGGGTAGATTCAGATTGTGTATTGTGTTGGTATTCCCTGCCACCATCCCGGCGTGAGGAGCCGAAGCTACACCAACAGTATCTGACTATTTAAGCAATGATAACACTGCATCGTCGCCCGTCACTGCGCTGGCCGGACGGGGGTGTTCGGCATTGAAGACACTCAGTTCCGTGGGGGAGAGTAGTGTATTGGGGCTTTCGTCGATTTTGTTGTCTTTCAGCACCCGGTTGAGGTCCAGCTTCAGATGTTTGGCCAGGAAGCGGTAAGCGGCTTCGCGCTTGCTGGGGCCGTAGTCGTGGCCTTCGGTCGGCAGGTGTACATTTTCGACCCGGTCTTCGGCTTTGTAATACCGGTAGATGTTCCGGATGTAGGGAAATTCTACGTCGGGGGTGTTCTTGGTCCAATCTTTCCCGTCAGAGACCAGCAGCAGCGGGCGGGGAGCGGCCAGCGCGGCAATCTCGGTGTTGTTGGTCTGGTGCGTAGGCCGCACGTGAATGGGCATACCGCTTTCGCAGACGCAGCCGCCGAAGAAGTGCGCCGACACCATGACTACCGGTACCACCACTTTTACCCGCTGGTCCAAAGCCGCCAGCAAAAACGTTTGGGTGCCGCCACCCGACTCACCCGATACGGCCACGCGGTTGGCGTCAACCTCAGGCAGGCTGGTCAGAAAGTCCAGCGCCCGTATACTGTTGAGCGTTTGCAGCTTCAGGGCTTCCGGCATTTTGTGGTCACACTGTTTGGAGTCGCCGTAGCCAATCATATCGTACACGAATACCACCGCGCCCATGCGGGCCATGGTAGCGCAGCGTTGCTGGGTCTGTTCCACAAAGCGTGCATCCTGTTTAGGCGTATGGCCGTGCGGGCAGAGGATAGCCGCCGTTTTTCCCTTCATGCCCACGGGCCGGTACAGATTCCCTGTCACAAAAAAGCCGGGTACGCTTTCAAACGCTACATTCTCGACCGTATAGCCGTTCATCGTTCGCAGGCTGTGCCGCATCGGCTTCAGCGGTGCAAAGGCCGGCATCTTTTGTAAACCCATGCCGTCGAGAATACCCTGCCGGATCAGCGCAGCCCGTTTCTCCCAACTGGCTTTATCGTGGTGCATCTGTCCGTACTCCTGCAGGGCTTTAGCCCCTTCGGCTTCGGTAAAAAAAGCACCCTGGCGCAGGTCAGGTCGTGCAGGATTGGTTTGGGCCGCTACTATGGTTGACAGGAGTAAGGCAGAAGCCAGTAAGGCGGACCGGACGAGCATAAAAGATCAGGTTTAAGGAACGAGATATACGAGGCAAAGACATAGCAGAATAGAATCTAATCAGAAAGAGAAGCGCAGCGATACCGATATGCAGCTATGTTAAACTTTTGTGAGAAAAAATTATAGTTTATTAATACAGTCGAAGCAGCAAAAGGTATGGTTTTTGCCGGTGTAGCGGCTGTGGAATAATATCCTAGTTGTTCTGTAGGAAATCGGAAACAGGTTTGATGTGTTAATTTAGGTAACTCTCAGAGTATCAGCAACGGTATAGTTATTGATCGATTGGGCGTGTTCAGTCTTCACCTCAAAACCTGTAACGTATGACCGCCGACCACCCCCATAACCTCAATACCTCCGGAAGTGAGGGAACGGACCAATCCAGGATCATACCCGTCATTGAAGAGCAGATTCACATTGGTAAAGATGTTGTGGAAACGGGTCGGGTCGTTATTTCGAAGCGGGTGCGGGAAGAAGAACAAACGGTGGACATACCCCTTGTCAGTGAGGAAATGAATGTGGAGCGAGTTGCCGTTAACCAGTACGTTGATACGCCCCCGGCGGTTCGCTACGAAGGTGAGACCATGATTATTCCGGTTCTGAAAGAAGTACTGGTTGTTGAAAAACGGCTGGTGCTGGTGGAAGAACTGCACGTAACGAAGCGCCAGGTAGAAACCACAGAAACGCAACGGGTTACTCTTCGGAAAGAAGAGGTGACGGTTGACCGCATTCCCCATAACACAACCGACCAGGCATAGGGTATGATTCACAAACAAGCAATCTATTACTCAACTAAAAGACACAAGTAAACCATGGCACAGACCGTAGTCGGCATTTTTGACAATGCCAGCGATGCACAGCACGCAGTAGAAAAACTAGTTGACAAAGGCTATAACCGGAGTGACATTGATATGTCTGCGCAAAGCGACAGCAGCTATTCCGGCGGAACTAATTATTCGGGTACCTCCGATTACTCCGATTCGACCAGTGGGATTCCGGACCGTCACCGTAACACCTCGGGAACCTGGGGTGAAGAAGTAGCAGACGATACCAAAGATACGATTGACCATACCGGCGATCATTTCCGGGATCGGCACAAAAATACAAGCGGTACCTGGGGTGAAGAAGTGGCTGACGATACCAAAGATGTAGGTAGCGGGATCGGCGACTTTTTCCGCTCGCTGTTCGGCGGTAGCGACGATAATGATGATTACAAGAAGTACAATGAAGTAGGTCGTCGCGGTTGCGTGGTAGCCGTTCACGTTAGTTCGATGGATGAAGCCGAACGCGTCGCTGACATTCTGGACGACTGCGGAGCCGTAAACGTTGATGAACGGGCTGGCCAATATTGGAGCGGTTCAACCAGCGGTAGTGATATGACGACCGGCAGCGGCTACACCGCCGGTAGCGGTATGACAACCAATGCCTTTGCCGATACCGACGTGACCAACCGGGATTTTGACCGGACCAACCGGGATTCGGATCATACCGACCGCTCGATTCCAATTATTGAAGAGCAGATGAACGTCGGTAAGCGCGAAGTAGAGACGGGTGGCGCCCGCATCCGGAGTCGGATCGTAGAGCGCCCGGTAGAGGAAAACCTGCGTCTGCGTACCGAACATGTTCATGTAGAGCGCAATCCGGTTGACCGGCCGACGTCTGAATCCGATCTGAACACGTTCAAAGAAGAGCAGATCGAATTAACCGAGCGGGCTGAAGTTCCGGTTGTGAACAAAGAAGCACGGGTGGTTGAAGAAGTCCGGCTGACCAAGGATGTTGAAGAACGCCAGGAAACCGTGCGGGATACGGTTCGGAAGACTGAAGTGGATGTGGATCAGATTCCAGGGAAAGATACCCGGTGGACGGATGATGCCAACCGGACAACGGATTCGTACCGGTCGGGAGATACCTACAATACGGGTACGTCTGATGACACCTTCCGGTCGGATGATATTACCAAAAGGGATGATACGTACCGGGACGATACCAATCGCCGGACGGATAATTTCTAAACCAGGCTGAAGCCCCTGACCAAAAGCGGTAGTCTCCAAAAGGGGCTACCGCTTTTCTGTTGAAGGAAAACGTCAGTCGCGCCGGCTTACCGGGTACTCAATACATACGGGTATCGGTTTTCTACGACTGAGACAGGCATCCCGACGAGTGGGGCGTTTGGTGATTGTTGGCGGAGCAACGGCGGGGTACCTTTGCTTCCGAAACAAAAACACGATTCACACCATGAAAAAATTAGTTGTACTCCTGTTTGTCGCCCTGTCGCTGGGCGCGTGTAAAGAAACCACCCCAATTGATCCGCAGCCTGAACCAGCGCCGGAGAAACCGGCCGCGACCAACGTAATCGGTTCCTACAAAATAAGTTCCTTCCGGTTTGCCAACAAGAGCGTGGAGCTGAGCCTGCCGACGCTCCCAATGGTGCAGGGCGGTAAAACGGTGGCATCCGGCACGGTTGTGCTTAAGCAGTACAAAACCAAACAAGTCGATTTGCTCTTCTCCCTGAAACGGGAAGGCTACGAGGACATCGACTTTACGCTGGATGCGCTAGATGTGAAAGCCGTCGGTAAAGTGTACGGCATATATCTCGAAGGCGACCACATCGCCGATGCCGACGGCAGCAACATTATTTTTGATATGAGCGATTATGATCAGCGGACAAAGGAGAGGATTACCCTCACGTTTGTTGCTAAAAAGTAAAAACTCTCTCCATCAGTGCCGGCAATGGCCGGCATTTTTTGTTGATAGCCCAGCCGGTAAAAAAAGAAGGCGGCCGGATTCCCGGTCGCCTTCGTGGAGAGTTGAATGGTGGGATTAGAATAATTCTACATCATAGCACTGATTGGCTTCCGTATCGAGGTCAACTTCAATGGTCTGACCGTTGGCGGCCCGGAACTCGCAATAGTGGCTGCCTGGCTCTACCGTAGCCACGGGTGATTTGGTATCGCTGCAGCCAGGAGCGTCATCGGTTATTCTTGAGAGCGTACCGATTTTTCTGCCGTCTACGTAGCAATCAACCTTAATGTTCTTGACGGCGTCGTTGCTTGTCCAGAACACGATCTTACTGATCTTCTGCGGTTCGGGATCATTGTTGTGCTTACACGAGACGATGCTGGCTGCCAGCAGGCTCACATACAGCAGTTGCCGGGATAACGTTTTCATTTTCTTTCTGTGTGTGGTGTGGAAAAGTAACGCTACAAAGTTGTCGCAGAACCCGGTAAAACAAAACAGGCAGGCGTTCCAGGTGGTAAAACGGCCTGACGAACCGACAGATTTACCGGCTGAACCGTGTCGGCCGGCTACGAAGATCGGCTGGTAGACACCTTTAGGGTGGCCGGCTGGAGGGGTATTTAAAGTTCCAGCAGGAATGTGAATTATACTCATCCATAAATTGTTTTATACCAGGAAAGCCAAAGTAACTACCGGGTATTTGTATTCTGCCGGTTTTTTGTTTTAAAAAACAAACAATAGCAGCGATATAATTTGTATTTGCCGCTTTGCGTTTTAACTTGCTGTAAAAGAGTTGTACCGTAACTTTAACTGAATAGTGATGAAGAATATAGAAATAAACCTGGATGCGCTGATCCGTTACCGGATTACGCCGTCGCAGTATGTTTTCCTGTTTCTGACCCATGGCCGGCAGTATGCCGCTTTGTATAAATACGGACAGGAAGGCAATGGGTTTTCGGCGGAGGAGATTCAGGACCTGATTGACCGCGGTTTTATCATCGATCTGAACAAAGACGGGTATTATTACGTCGATTTCTTTGTGGTGACCGATGAAGTAGGGAAAGACCTTTTCGAAACCGACCGGGAGAAAGCCGGGCTGGAGTTCTGGAATGCCTACCCGGTCCAACTCCGCGACCCCGATACTGGCCAGATCTATTCGCTGGTGAAGACTAATAAGCAGCGCTTTCTGGCGGATTACTTTCTACGGATCGGCCACTCCGACGAAAAGCACCAGCAGGTCATGGAAGCCCTGTACTACGCCGTTGATAAAGGCATGATCGATATGACCATCCGCCAGTGGTTCGACTCTGAGCAGTGGACCCTGATCCTGGAACTGAAAGGGATGCAGCAGGCCGCGTAGGCTTTAGCCTGCTGCCAGCCCCGGTCCTTCGGCACCCCATTTGTTCGGCTCATGGCATGACGCCTTTTTGACCGAAATGCAATACGCCGTCGTTGATACGACCAAAGCGGATGGTAAGCATATCCTGTAAATAGTTCTGGTGTACCCGCCACGGCCGCCGTGAGCCCTGCCGGGGAAGTATATCCTGAGCGCGCTGTACGTAGCCGGAGTTTATGTTCAGAAACGGCTCCGGTTGCACGTCGGCTTCCCGGCGGGGTACGGCAATGGCGTGGCCGTGGCGGTCCATGTAGTTGAGCAGCCGGCATATGTAGCCTGCGGTCAGGTCCGTCTTCAGCGTCCATGAGGCATTTGTGTAACCAAAGGCAATGGCCAGATTAGGCACATCGCTGAGCATCATTCCCTTATAAGCCATCAACTGATTGGGCTGGAGAGGCTGACCGTCGACCGTCACCTGTATACCACCCAATAGCTTAATCTTCAGGCCCGTTGCCAGGACCACAATATCGGTCGGAAGCTCCTGCCCCGACCTGAGCCGCAGCCCATTGGCTGTAAAGTGGTCTATTTCGTCGGTAACCACCGATGCCCGCCCTGCGCGAATAGCCTCAAACAAGTCGCCGTCCGGCACAATACAAAGTCGTTGATCCCAGGGCTTGTAACGGGGGTTGAAGTGGGTATGCACGTCATGGCCGGGACCAAGCTGGTCGGCCGCCAGTTTCATAATTCGCTTCCGGGTTTGTCGGGGGAGGCTCCGGGCTAACCGGTACATGAGCATACTAAGGGTCAGGTTCTTCCAGCGGGTAATGCCATACGCCACGCGCTCGGGCAGAAACCGCCGGAGTCCCTGGGCAATCACATCCTGTCCCGGCAGGGTAATGATGTACGTAGGCGAGCGCTGCAGCATGGTCACGTGCGCGGCCGACTCCGCCATGGCGGGTACCAGGGTCACCGCCGTGGCTCCACTACCGACCACCACGATCCGCTTACCCGAGTAATCCAGGTCTTTGGGCCAGAACTGCGGTAACACAACCTGCCCCTGGAATTCCTGCTCCCCGGCGAACGCAGGCCGGTAAGCCTCCTCGTAGCTGTAGTACCCACTGCACATGTACAGGAACCGGGTACGTACGGTATGGCGCGTACCTGTGGACCGATGCTCCGCTTCTACCTGCCAGCAGGCCTCCTGACTCGACCAGGCAGCGCTGACCACCTTATAACCAAAATGGATGTGCTGAGTAATGCCGTTTTCGTGAGCCGTTTCCTCGATGTATTGCCGGATGGAGGGGCCATCGGCAATGGCCCTGGGGTTTCTCCAGGGTTTGAACGCGTAGCCCAGCGTATGCATATCGGAATCGGACCGAATGCCGGGGTATCGAAAAAAATCCCAGGTACCCCCAAGTGTATCACGGGCTTCCAGAATGGCGTATAGTTTAGTGGGGCACTTTTTTTGCAGCCAGTAAGCGGTACCGATACCGGATAAGCCGGCCCCCACAATCAGCACATCAAGCGGTTTATCATCGAGGGCGAATAAAGCAGTAGACATGGCACTGAAAACGCTGGAACAGAATGATGCCAAAGGGCTGGATCACCGTTGGACCGACAAGATACAATGCCAACGTTTAAAGTATAGCGTTGCGTTTGCCGGTTTCGGAGAAATTACTCCTGATTGGCTACCTGGTTGAGTTCTTCTATACCAGCGGATGATACAAAAAGAAACCGGCACACAGGATGCGTGCCGGTTTTTGGAGAGGAAGATTTAATTAAAATTGATTGACCGGCTTAGTTGTAGCCGGGGTTTTGTTTGAACTCATCCTTGTTGGTGACCGCATCCAACTGGAGCTGCGGAATCGGGCGCACCAGGTGGAATTCTTTGATATTGGCTTTGGCATCCGGGTTGTATTTCTGCACGTACTCAACCAGCTTGCCCGTCCGCTTCAGATCATACCAGCGGATCTGCTCGCCGGCCAGTTCGCGGGCGCGTTCGTCCAGAATAAAATCGATGGATAGATCGGCGGCTGTTATCTTCATGGCTTCTTCCTTGCCCGCAATGGCCCGCTTCGTGCGTAACGTATTAACATACTGAACGGCTTCGGCCGGGTTGGTTTTCATCAGGGCTTCGGCGGCAATCAGGTACAGCTCGGAAAGACGGATCACAAACGCATCCCGGGGACTCCACTCCTGATTGGCCGTCAGGCGCGTCGGGTCCATGAACTTCTTCAACTGAATATACTGCGAACGAACCAGCGGTGTACCATCTTCTTTGTACATGGCCTTCCGGTCGAAGATCTTGTACCGGCCGCTGGCCCGTGCGATCTGACTGGCGGTGGCATTGTTTTTCAGGAAGTAGATCGAGGTGTCGCCCAGGCTCATCTGCGGATAGCCGGTAACACTACCTGCTTTCAGGTTGGGGATATTGGCTTTCCACACGGTCTGGAAACTGCCAGCATACCGCTGGTCGGCGTTTTGGTTATACAGGTCCAGCAGCCGGAGCGTCGGCATAAACCGCTGAAACGGCCGGCCATAAGCCACAGAACGTTCCATGCCCGGCTGCTTGTCGTACACCATAATAAAGTACAGGTGGCCGTTGTTGCCTTTGCCTGCGGTGGCATCATAGTCGCCGTTCATGGTATCGTCGCTGGTGTAGTTGACGTAATAAACTACTTCCGAGTTTGAACCGCCTTCGCTGTTCTTCATGTCCCATAGCGAAGCAAAATCGCTGAAGAGTGCATACCGGCCACTGTTGATGACGTCCCTGGCCAGCGTAGCCGCTTCGGCGTAAAGGGCGGTATTGTTGGTCTGACTGGCGCGGGTCAGGGCCAGCCGGGCCTTAAGCGCCTTCGCCACATCCTGCGTAATGCGCCCGTCGGTTGATTTTCTGGCCGGCAGGCTGGCAATGGCTGCGTCGAGGTCCGCAAAAATGACCTTGTAAAAATCGTCGACCGACGAACGCTGGGCGGTAGTCACCACGCCAATGGTCGGCTTGGTGTACAGCACCACCCCACCCCAGGTCTCGGCGATCAGCGACAGGTACAGGGCCCGTAAAAATCTGGTTTCGCCATCGTACTGCTTATTCAGACTTTCGCTCAGCAGCGGGCTGGGCAACAGCGAAATAGCCGTGTTGGTGACGTTCAGCGCTTTGTACAGGTGAACCCAGTAATCTTTCAGGTTGGTCTGTGCTCCGTTCAGATCCACCGAATAATCGGAGATCTGGTTGGCCTTGTTGTCGCCACCGCGCAGATACAGGTCAGTCCCTGATTCGGTAAAGCCAAACGGGTGTTCTTTGCCGTACCACAGCCGTGTTCCCGAATAACTGGCATTGACGGCACTGGTGATACCCAGTTCGGTTTTGTAGAACGGATCTTCCGTCAGGCCGCTCTTGTTGGTTTCGGAGAGAAAATCCTCGCAGGATGTCAGCCCCAGGGCAAACACCAGCATGACTAAGGTAATTAGGTTGGTCTTCATCGAATGTCTTGTTTTATAGGGAGGGGAATCACTGCCTGTTTCGATTAGAAGCTAGCGTTGACACCGAAGATCAGTTGCTTATACAAGGGGAAACTCAGATCACCACCACGCTCGGGATCGTAATCCTTAAGGTTGCTGAACACAAACTGGTTTTGTGCCGTGCCGTAAACCCGCAACTTGCCAACCCCGATTTTGCTGGATAATGCTTTCGGCAGGTTATAACCCAGCGATATATCCCGGATCTTCAGGAACGAGCCGTCTACGTAGCCAAGCGTCGACTGGAACAGGTAGTTGTTGGTCGAATACGAGCTGTTCGGACGGGGGAAGGCATTAGTCGGGTTTTCGGGTGTCCAGTAGTCCACGTTCGACGCATTTTCCAGGGCACTGGGCTTGTAGGCCGTGTTGTATTCGTAGTTGAGAAACTGCCCCATCCGCCCGTACACAAAGACACTCAGGTCGAAGTTCTGAAACTCAAAGGAGTTGTTGACCCCGAACGTGAACTTCGGCACACGGGAGAAGGTCGTACGGTCGCCCGGATCAATTTTGCCGTTGCCGTTCAGGTCGGCTACCTTAACGTCGCCCGGCTTGTAGCCGCCCATGGCTTTGGCGGCTTCTTCTTCGCCTAGTTGCCAGATACCAATCTTTTTGTAATCGTAGAACACGCGGGTAGGGGAGCCCACAAACCAGCTGTTGGCCTCGTTGCGGGTTACGCCGTTGTTCAGGGCGACGATCTTTTCACGGTTCAGGGAGACGGTCCAGTCGGTCGACCATTTCAGGGCCGGGCTGGCGATGTTCTGCGTGGTCAGCGTCAGCTCAACGCCTTTGTTCTGCGTCTGGCCGATGTTTTCCATTACTTCCGTGTAGCCGGTTGCCGGTGGCAGCAGGCTGGGCAGCAGCAGATCGGTGGTGCGCGACAGGTACATATCCAGGCTACCGGCAATCCGGTTGTTCAGCAGGCCGAAGTCGATACCCGCGTTGTACGTTGCGGTGGTTTCCCAGGTCAGGTTCGGGTTCGGAATGACGCTGGGCCAGTAGCCGTAAGCCGCCGTGGTGCCAAACGCATAGGCCGAGAGGGACAGTCCGCCCAGGGTAGCGTATGGATCAATAGCACTGTTGCCGGATTTACCCCAGCTCGCCCGCACTTTCAGGTCGCTGAACAGGTTCGAGTTCTGCATGAACGGCTCTTCTACAACGCGCCAGGCGGCCGATACCGACGGGAAGTACCCCCATTTGTGGCCCTGTGCCAGTACCGAGGAGCCATCCGTCCGCAGGGATGCCTGCAGGCTATAGCGATCCATGAATTTATAATTGACCCGCCCGAAGAACGAGGCTATGCGCGTCTGCCGTAACCGGCTGGCAATGGCCTTCGAGGCTGTGTTGGAGTTCAGGTCATAGAAGCCGGTGATGGGAGACGCCTGGTTGTTGCCGGCCGTGGTAAACTCTTCGTAATTGGTGCCGAGCGTACTGGTACCCAGTAACCCCTGCAGACTGTGATTGCCAACCGTCTTGTTGTAGTTCAGCGTGTTCTCCCAGGTATAGTTAAAGGTGTTGTTGAGGTTAACGCCCGACGTTGAGTTTCTGCCGACGTTAGCCAGGGTATTGTGCCCCCGGTAATACCCGTTGCGGTAATCCCGGATGTCTAGACCGATGGTTGATTTGAAGAGCAGACCTTCGTAAAGGTTAACGTCAAGGTAGGCAGACGAGAACAGGCGCTTATCAACAATATTGTTGACAAACACGCCCGGCTGCTCGTCGGCCAGCGGATTAAACTGCGCACTGTAGCCCGGAGCCGGGTAGATGTTTAGTTTGCCGTTGTCATCAAAAGCTTTGGCAATGGGCAGGATTTTATTGGCCATGTTCAGCGGGTTGTCCCGCTTGTCCTGGTTCTTGAAGGTATAGATCGCGTTGACGCCCACCTTGAAGCGGCTGGAGATTTTGTGGTCGACGCTTACCTTGCCGTTCACCCGCCGGAACACATCGTCCAGCAACAGCCCTCTGTCGCGCTGATACCCGCCGGATACGGAGAAGGCCGTCTTCTCATTGCCGCCCGTCAGGTTAACTTCGTAGTTCTGCAGCAGCCCGTTGTGGAACACGTAGCGTTGCCAGTCTTCAAACTGCCGGTTCTGTAAGTAGTCTAGTTCGGTTACCTGGAAAATGTCTTTGTCGGCCCTGTACACGTCCCCGTTGGTAGTGCGATAGGCTTCCCGCTTCAGTTGGGCATACTCGTCGCCGTTCATCATCCGGGGGTATTTGCCTTTCTGGTAGCTGGATACGTAGGCGTTGAATGAGAGGGTCGACCGGCCGCCTGTCGAGCCTTTTTTGGTGGTAATGATAATGACCCCGTTGGCACCCCGCGTTCCGTAGATGGCTGTCGAGGCAATATCTTTCAGCACTTCGACCGACTCAATATCTGTCGGGTTAATATCGACAAACGAGCCGTACTGGATACCATCTACCAGCACCAGCGGCTGGTTATCGGCCCGCAGCGATCGGTTACCGCGCAGCACGATGCTGACGCTGGAACCCGGCTGGCCCGAGTTTTGGGTAATGTCCAGACCCGCTACTTTACCCTGGAGGGAACGCAGGGCGTTGGTACTCGGGATAGCGAGCAGCTCTTTCGTTTTTACTGACGTGATAGCGCCGGTAACGTCGCTCTTTTTCATGGTGCCGTAGCCGACTACTACCACTTCCTGCAGCGCTTTGGTATCGGTCTCCAGCCTGATGTCAATGACAGAGCGGTTGCTCACCGCAACTTCCTGGCTTTTATAGCCTACAAACGAGTAGACGAGGGTACCGTTTCCGTCAGGTATCGTCAGTTTGTAGGAACCGTCGGCCGCCGAACTGGTACCGGTGGTGGTGCCTTTCAATACAATACTGACCCCTGGTATAGGCTGGTTGGTGTCGTCGATTACTTTACCCGTGATGGCAAACACGCCCAGGTTGTTCAGCGTACGGGGCTTCGAGGCAAGGGGATCAGCGGTGGCGGCTGTGTTTCGGGCCAGCAGAACCGGGGCTGTATCGCTGCCCTGCGCATACCCCGACAGGGCCAGCAGACAGAACGCGGAGGTTGTCTGTAAAAGTTTTAGCATCTGCATAAATGATTTGCAATGGGTTAAAGGGTGGAGAACATCTGGTTGCTTTGGCTAGGGTATTGTTGAAAAACCCTGACAAAAAATTATACTTTTTCGAGATTGTCTGTTCAGTCCGATGACCTGTTCAGCGCTAACTACCTGAAAAGGTTCTCTTAATAGCCGGAGAATACCTAGCAAGCAGGGAAGTTTATTTACGCAATCGTTACCGGGAACGATGCCAAAGTTGACAAAAGCCAGGCTATACCAGACATATGGTAAGCTTCATGCCGTATGTAGCTGAAGGTGAGTATAAAAGGAGAGGTCGTGATAAATGGTAATTTTCCGAGAATTCTCTGGGGCAAATGAATGGCCCACCCTGTTTTGAACAGCGTACCCTATACGTATCCCAAAACAAAAGGGGCCGACCCATGCCGACCCCTTTTTATAACGATATATGATAAAACTCTCCAACACCCCAACCGGAGGTACTCTTATAATCCAGTCTCTCACAATTCGATGGGACCGGTTAGTTCAGAATTACGACTTCTTCTGCTCCTTAGCCCAGCTATCCTTTAGCGTTACCGTCCGGTTAAAGACGAGCTTGTCGGCGGTTGAATCTGCATCGAGGCAGAAGTAGCCCTTGCGCATGAACTGAATCCGGCCTTCCTGCGCATCGGTTTTGATGTTCTTCAGCGAAGGCTCCACCAGTCCGCGCACCACCTGCAGGGAGTTTGGATTAATGAATTCTTTGAAGTCCCCATCTTCGGCTGATGGGTCCTCAACGGTCAGCAGCCGGTCGTACAGCCGGACTTCGGCTTCTACGGCGTGGGGTACCGATACCCAGTGGATGGTCCCTTTTACATTAATGCCCGAGGTATCGGAGCCGGAGCGGCTTTCAGGAATATAGGTGCAGCGGAGTTCGGTTACCTCGCCGGCATCATCCTTTACCACTTCGTCGCATTTGATGATATAGGCTCCTTTCAGACGCACCATACCACCGGGGAACAGCCGGAAGAATTTCTTCGGCGGGTTCTCCATAAAATCTTCCCGCTCGATCCAGACCTCGCGGCTGAACGGCACCTCACGCTCGCCGGCAGCCGGATCTTCAGGGTTGTTCTCAATCTTCAGGATCTCGTTTTTGTCTTCCGGGTAGTTGGTGAGGACTACCTTCAGCGGCTTCTCGTCCAGCACGGCCATGACGCGGGGAGCGGTTTTGTTCAGTTCCTCGCGGATACAGAACTCCAACAGCCCTACATCGATGAGGTTCTCCCGCCGGGCAATACCGATGCGGTCGCAGAACTCCCGGATGGCTGAAGGCGTATAGCCCCGGCGACGCAGCCCGGAGATCGTCGGCATGCGCGGATCATCCCAGCCGGTAACGTGGCCTTCGTTGACCAGTTGCAGCAGTTTCCGCTTACTCATCACCGTATAGGTCAGGTTCAGTCGGGCAAACTCGATTTGCTGCGAGGGGAAGATCGCCAGTTTCTCGATAAACCAGTCGTACAGCGGCCGGTGAACCACAAACTCCAGCGTACAGAGCGAGTGGGTAATGTGCTCGATGGCGTCGGACTGCCCGTGGGCAAAGTCATACATCGGGTAAATGCACCATTTGTCGCCGGTGCGGTGGTGATGCGCGTGTTTGATGCGGTACATCAGCGGGTCGCGCAGGTGCATATTGGGCGAGGCCATATCCACTTTAGCCCGCAACACCTTGGCACCGTCCGGGAACTCACCCGCTTTCATCCGCCGGAACAGGTCCAGATTCTCCTCCACGGAGCGGTCGCGGAATGGGCTGTTTTTGCCGGGTTCGGTAGGGGTTCCCTTTTGGGCGGCAATCTGTTCGGCGGTGGAGTCGTCGACATACGCCAGCCCCGCCTGAATCAGCTTCTCGGCAAATTCGTAGAGCTGATCGAAATAATCGGAAGCATAAAATTCATTTTCCCACTCGAAGCCCAGCCAGCGCACGTCGGCTTTGATGGAGTCAACATACTCCACATCTTCCGTAACGGGGTTGGTATCATCAAAGCGGAGGTTGGTCTGTCCGCCGTACTTATCCGCCAGCCCGAAGTTGAGGCAGATGGATTTGGCGTGACCGATATGCAGGTAGCCGTTCGGTTCGGGCGGAAAGCGCGTATGGACGCGGCCGCCGTTTTTGCCGCCGGCAATGTCTTCTTCAACTAGTTGTTCAATAAAATTCAGCGAGCGTTCTTCCGGCGCTCGTTCTCCGGATTCTTTAGGGGCTTCCGTCATGAGTAACGTCACAGGTTGTAGTACCGCGAAATTACGGGGATTGGGTGGCAATGACAAATGACGCAGGATAAGTCTTTATGTGTATTAACATCATTCTTTTTGAACAAAGTGGCTAAGTTTCGTAGTTTGCAGAAGACACACCGTTGGTTACTCTGTCAGGATCTGTACGGTGACCAAACCCCATTATGAGACACTGCGTTTTTATCTTGGCGCTCCTGCGGATACTGACCACGTTAACCTACGCACAAACGCCCGCCCCGCCCCTGAACGAGCCGGCCGATCTCACCGAATGTATCCAGTACGCCCTGCAAAACCAGCCGAACGTGCGCCGGGCGCTGATCGACCAGGAGATTACGGAGCGGACGGTACGCAGTGCCCTGGCCGCCTGGTATCCGCAGATCGGTTTCGGCTACAACCTCCAGCATTTTCTGAAACTGCCCGTTACGCTCATTCCCGACCAGGCCACCGGCGAACGGCGGCCGGTAGCCCTGGGGGCCAGAAACACGTCGGCGTTTCAGTTCACCCTCAACCAGAACATTTTTAGCCGCGATCTGCTGTTAGCCAACCGCACGGCGGAGGTATATCGGGCGCAGGCTACGCAGACCACCGCCAGCAACAAAATTGATGTGGTGGTCAACGTCAGCCGCGCTTTTTACGACCTGATTACGACCCAGTGGCAGGTTACGATTCTGGACCAGGATATTGCCCGGCTGCTGCGCAGTCAGCAGGACACCCGCAACCAGTACGAGAGCGGGCTGGTCGACAAAACGGATGTGCAGCGGGCAACCATCGCCCTGAACAACGCCAGGGCGCAGCTTAAGCAATACCGGGAGCAGGTGGGCAGCAAATACCAGACCCTGAAGCAGTTTATGGGCTACCCACCCACGGCCGGTCTGGCGGTGGAATACGATACCCTGCAACTGGCAAACGAGGTCCTGCTGGATACCAGCCAGGTGGTGAATCCGCAGAACCGGATCGAGTACCAGTTGCTGCAAACGCAGGGGCAGTTGCTGGATGCCAACGTGCTCTATAACAAACAGGCGTACCTGCCTACGGTGGCGGCTATTGCCAATTACAATTTCCTGTACCAGAACAATGATTTTTCACAACTGTATTCACGGAGCTTTCCGAATTCATTGATTGGGGTGACCCTGGGCGTACCGATTTTTCAGGGTGGGCGCCGGGTGCAGGAAATCCGGCGGGCCGAGTTGCAGGTCCGACGGTTGCAGTGGGATCTGGCGGCCCTGACCAGCGCCGTTGATGCCGAGTACGCCCAGGCGCTGGCCGATTACAAGGGCAATCTGGCTAATTACAACGCCCTGCGCGAAAACCTGCTGCTGGCCCAGGATGTGTACCGCATTTTAAGTTTGCAGTATCGGGCTGGCATCAAAGCGTATCTTGATGTGGTGATTGCGGAAGCGGATTTGCGCACCGCACGATTATCGGTTTACAACGCCTTGTATCAGGTGCTGGCGAGTAAGCTTGAAGTGCAGCGGGCGCTGGGGACTATACGGTTCTAGTTATTCTGGTTAATTGTTGAGTGAAAAGAAATTGGCTGATGAATATGTGTATTAAAGCACTGGGGTTATGGGGGATCATCCTGTTGCTGACGGGCTGTGGCGATAAAAAAGCCGGGCAGCAACAGCAGGGACCTCCGCCCCCCACGCCCGTTACGGCGGTGAAAGCGAGCCGGGAAAATGCGGTTTACTTCGATCAGTTTCCGGCCAACGTTACAGCCGTGAAAGAGGTTGAGTTGCGGCCGCAGGTAGCCGGCTACATCACAGGTATGCACTTTCAGGAGGGGAGCCGGGTGCGCCGGGGGCAGAAGCTGTACTCCATCGACCAGCAGCAGTACCAGGCGTCTTACGACCAGGCCATTGCCAACCTGAACGCAACGAAAGCTAATCTGGTACGGGCGCAAAAAGATGCCGAGCGGTATAATACCCTGGCGCAGCAGGATGCCGTTGCGCGGCAGCTGGTCGACAACGCCCAAGCCACGCTGGCGTCGGCGGAGCAGCAGGTAGCGGCCGCCCAGGCAAACGTCCGGCAGGTGCAGACGACCCTGCGCTACACCACCATTTACGCGCCCTTCGACGGCACCATCGGGATCTCGCAGGTCCGGCTTGGCGCGGCCGTAACACCCGGTCAGACCTTGCTGAACACCATTTCGTCGGACGACCCGATTGCCGTGGATATTTCCGTTGATGAATCCCAGATATCCCGCTTTACCCAGTTGCAGCGCCGGCCGGCCGCTCCGCGTGATTCCCTCTTTACGCTGGAATTGCCGAATGGTAACCTGTACTCTTACCCCGGTACCATCCAGACCATCGACCGGGCCGTTGATCCGCAGACGGGTACGCTCCGCGTGCGGCTGAACTTCCCCAATCCGGAAGGTCAGTTAAAGGCAGGCCTGAACGGCAACGTGCGGGTAAAGAACAATACCGGCAGTCAGCAACTGCTGATTCCGTACAAGGCCGTGACCGAGCAGATGAGCGAATATTTTGTGTATGTAGTGGGCGACAGCAGCAAGGTGACGCAGAAAAAAGTTACCCTGGGTACCCGCATCAGCGATAAGGTCATCGTCAAAGACGGCCTGACCGAAGGCGACCTGGTCGTCACCGAAGGCACGCAGAAGATTCGGGAGGGAGCGGTGGTGAAGGTAAATTAAAAATGAGTGTTTGAATGAATGAGTGATTGAGTGATTTACCGGTATGCCATCACTCAATCATTCAATCACTCATTCACTCAATAAATAGATATGTTCACTAAACTATTCATCGAACGCCCGGTATCGGCTATTGTACTGTCCATCGTGATTGTGGCGCTGGGCCTGCTGTCTATGCTGGGATTGCCGGTCAGCCAGTACCCCAACATTACCCCGCCGGTGGTGCAGGTTACGGCTTCGTACATCGGGGCCGATGCGCAGACGGTGGAGCAGACCGTGGCGACGCCCATTGAAACGCAGGTAAATGGTACCCCCGGCATGAGCTATGTGCAGACTAACGCCACCAACGACGGCCGCATGAGCATGAACGTGACCTTCGACGTGGGGACGGATGTGAACATTGCCGCCCTCGACGTGCAGAACCGCGTGGGCATTGCGCAGCCGCAGTTGCCGGAGGAGGTGAACCGACTGGGCGTTACGGTGCGGAAGCGGAACCCCTCGCTGTTTATGCTGGTGGCCATCTATTCACCCAAGGGCACCCACAATGTATCGTTCCTGGACAACTACGCCAACATCTACATCCGCGATGCCCTGCTGCGGGTTCAGGGGGTGGGTGATATTTTCAGCCGGGCCGATGATTTCAGTATGCGCATCTGGCTCAAACCTGACCGGCTGGCCCAACTCGGCCTCACCGCCGACGAAGTTACGGCCGCTCTGCAGGAACAAAACCTGCAGATAGCGGGCGGTTCCATCGGTGGACCTCCGCAGCCCCAGTCGCAGGCGTTCGAATACACGGTTTTTACCAACAGCCGGCTCAGTTCGGAAGAAGAGTTTCGCAACATCATTGTCCGGAGCGATCCGTCCCGTGGTTCACTGGTCTACCTGAAAGACGTAGCGCGGGTGCAGTTAGGTAAGTTCTCCTACACCAGCAACTCGTTTGTCGACGGCAACCGGGCGGCCTATCTGCTGCTCTACCAGTTGCCGGGCAGCAATGCGCTGGCAACGGCCAAAGGCGTGTATGCCGCCATGGAGGAGTTGAAAAAAACGTTTCCGAACGATGTGGCGTATGTAGTTCCGTTTGAATCGGTATCGGTGATTCAGGTGTCGATCAGCGAGGTAGTCAAAACCCTGCTGGAGGCCATCGCGCTGGTGATTCTGGTGGTCTTTCTGTTTCTGCAAAGCTGGCGGGCAACCCTGATAACGCTGTTAGCCATACCCGTTTCCATCATCGGTACGTTTGCGGTGTTCACCCCACTCGGTTTTACCATCAACACCCTGACCCTGTTTGGCTTCGTGCTGGCCATTGGTATTGTGGTGGATGACGCCATTGTGGTGGTAGAAGCGGTGCAGAAGAACATCGACGACGGTATGTCCAACAAAGAAGCCACCCTGAACGCCATGCAGCAGATTGCGGCACCGGTGGTAGCGACATCGCTCATTCTGGCGGCCGTGTTTGTGCCGGTCGGATTTATCCCCGGCATTGTCGGGCGGCTGTACCAGCAGTTTGCCATCACCATCGCCGTATCGGTTTTGCTGTCGACGCTGGTGGCCTTGTCCTTGACACCGGCACTTTGTATGCTGCTGCTGAAGCCGATGCACTTTAGCGAAAAGTCGATGGGTCTGAACGGGTTCTTTTACCGGTTCAATAACTGGTTCGGGCGGGTGACCGATTCGTATTCTAACAGTGTTAAGCGGCTCATCCGGCGGACTCCGCACGTGGTAATCGGGCTGGTGGTTCTCTACGTCGGAACGGTTTTTTTGTTCCAGGCCAAGCCAACGGGTTTTATCCCGACGGAGGACGAAGGCCGGATCTTTGTTACCTACGAGATTCCGGAAGCCGCTTCTACCTCCCGCAGTCTGGAGGTGCTGAACCGGATGATGACGATTCTGAAACAGCAGCCGTATGTCAGTCACTTCTCCGCCCTGGGCGGTCTGAACGTCATAACGTTTGCCTCTAAATCAAACAGCGGCACTATCTTCATTCAGCTCACACCCTGGAGCGAACGGAAAGATCCCGGTATGGTGGCCGACTCTCTGGTTGGCAAACTGCAGCGGGCGTTTGCGGGCCTGTATGACGCCAGGGTACAGGTTGTTCAGCCACCGGCTATTCCTGGTCTGGGGCAAAGCTCGGGCTTTACGATCCAGATCCAGCAGCGTCAGACCAACGACGATGTGCGGGCGTTTGATGCCGTAGTGCAGAATTTCCAGGCCGAGGCCATGAAGCGACCCGAAATCGGCCGGATCTTTTCGTATTTCACCGCCAAAAGTCCGGCGTACCGCGTCGAGGTAGACCGGGAAAAGGCTAAAAAGCTGGGTATCTCCGTCAGCAATGCCTACCGAACGCTGCAAACCTACCTGGGCAGTCAGTACGTGAATGACTTCATCATCTACGGCCGCAAATTCCGCGTGGTGGCGCAGGCCGACACGAATTACCGGAGCGATGTGCAGAATGTAGGGCAGTTTTACGTCCGCAACCAGTCCGGGCAAATGCTCCCCCTGAGTACCGTAATTACCACCCGTGTCATTGAAAACGCACCGTTGATCTCGCATTTTAACCTGTTCCGCTCGGTTGAACTCAACGGCGGTGCCAAAGAAGGATATAGTAGCGGGCAGGCCATTGAGGCCCTGCGCGAGGTAGCCGTAAAAGCCCTGCCGGCCGGCTACTCGTACGATTTTTCGGGATTGAGCCGGGAAGAAATCAACGCGGGCAACAGTTCGACGTACATTTTTGCGCTGAGCATCGGCTTCGTCTTTCTGTTCCTGGCGGCTCTGTACGAGAGCTGGTCCATTCCGTTTTCGGTGCTGCTGTCGGTGCCTACGGGTGCCCTGGGTGCCATTCTGACCCTGCTGCTGTTTCCGTACCTGAGCAACAACGTATACGCACAGATCGGACTCATTACCCTCATTGGACTGGCCGCCAAAAACGCCATTCTGATTGTAGAATACGCCAAAGAGCGCGTGGACAGTGGAGAGGATTTGCTGGAAGCGACTATTGAAGCCGTCCGGCTGCGGCTACGCCCGATCCTGATGACCTCGCTGGCATTTATCCTCGGCGTGATTCCGCTGGCCCTGGCCGGTGGGGCCGGAGCCGTAGCCCGGATGACCATTGGCCGCACCGTTTTCGGGGGTATGCTGGCCGCTACCTCGCTGGCCATTTTCGTAGTGCCGGTGCTTTACGTGGGCATTACCCGGCTCGCCTACGGCAAAAAAGGACTGGCCGAATTACGGAAGCGGGCGGAGGAGCGAAAGCCCGCGAACCAGCCGGAACCTCAGCCCCAGACTGTCGATAAATAAGCGGCAGTGGCTTTAATTTCCACCTTGTTACCATGAAAAACAGCCTGCTTTCATGTTTCTTCGTCACTGGTCTGTCATTGTGCCTCGCCGGGGTTCAACCAGCACCAACTGTTGCAACGGCCCCGGCGGCTACCTACTCAAATCCACTGAACGTACAATTTGGTGACCCTTACGTCCTGTACACCGGGGGTACCTATTACATGTATGGCACGGGGGCCGGAGCCAATAAAGGGTTTGCTGCTTATTCGTCAAAAGACCTGGTGAACTGGAAGCGGGAAGGTCAGGTGTATTTTCACGACAACAAAAACGGCTGGAGCGATCCGAACGCCAGTTGGGGTGGTGCGTACTGGGCCCCTGAAGTGTACGAGGTGAAGGGAAAGTTTTATTTGTTTTACAGTGCCCAATGGAAAGAGAACCCAGCCAAAGAAGTGGAGAATTTTCGCATTGGGGTGGCAGTCGCCGACAAGCCTACCGGGCCGTTTATCGATCTGACAAACCGCCCGATTTTCGATCCCGGCTATCCTATCATTGATGCTAATGTGTTTTTCGATACCAACGGGCAGGTCTACTTGTACTACTCCCGGGCCGCCTACAAGCATCCAGTTGAAAGTGAAGTGGCAGACTGGGCCAGAAAGAAAGGCTGGTTTAAAGGGATTGAGGAAAGCTGGGTATACGGTGTTGAACTGAAGCCCGATTTTTCCGGTACTATTGATCAACCAGTGTTAGTGCTGCGGCCACCGGTACGCCTGAACGACAAGCAGGCCGAATGGGAAAGCCGGTCAGTAACGGCTAAAGAGGTGAACCGCAGGTGGACGGAGGGATCGGTTACCTTTAAAAAAGGCGGCACGTATTACATCATGTATTCGGCTAATTATTTCGGAGGGCAGCATTATGCCGTTGGGTACGCTACCGCAGCGTCGCCGTTGGGGCCGTATAAAAAAGCGGCCAACAATCCGGTGCTCCAGCGCAATACGGCTAAAGGAGGTACGGTCACAGGCACGGGCCATAACAGCATTACCTACTCGCCGGACGGCAAGGAAATGTTTTGTGTCTACCACGGCAGAACCACCAAAACCGGCGACGAGCGAGTGGTTTTTATCGATCGTATGGAGGTAAAAGACGGACGCATAACCGTTTTCGGCCCCACGACCACTCCGCAAAAGCTTCCCTCGGGCGTAAAGGAAGCCAGCAGCAATTGACACTGTTCTATCTGGTTTGGTACCACGAGTCGGGGTCAGTTTTCATCGAGTAATCCAGAAGCGCCAGATACAAAACCGCAAACGCAGACCATAAGCCGGAATAACAAAAGCCTTTAAGGAGCAGGGGCATTTCCAGGGTACTAATGCCTAAGTAGAGCAACAAAGCCCCAACCCACAGCAGATAGGAGAGTAGTCTCCTCAACAAGGTAGGGAACCGGACGACCCCTACTTTCTTAAACCGGGGAGCAATACGTTGTAGGAAAAACAAGGTTAGCATGGTAACCCATATAACACCGCCCCACTGCACTGAGATCCATAGAACGTTCCGTTCAATGACCCCGGTAAAATCGGTCATCAAACCAAAATAGAGGCTTACAAACGTAACCAGGCCGACGACCATCATTGTCCGGAGTCGTTTGGCCTTAGCGAATTGACTTTCTACCAGAGCCCACCAATCCCGAACCAGGCTTTTCAGAAACACTTTCCGGTAGGTCCATTCCATCTTCTGGATGTTCTTTCGTCCGCCAAAGTCATCAATCGTCAGCGCTAGTGCCTGTTCAAAGGAAAGAGAATCGGCCAGCCGGGCTTCCACGGAGACAACAAAGTGGTCGGTCATCTCTTCGATAAAGGCGGTTTCAACCAACTGACATGTTTGGGTCAGGAAGGTAACGATGTCGGCATGTTGGGTCTGTGTCATAGCCATAAGGTCGATTAGGTAGCGGGAAGCTTAATGAAATCGTCGGGGGTTAGTATGCGTTGCAGTTGATAAAGGAAATGCCCGATCTGAGCCAGTTTATCCTGGGCGTTGCCTTGCTGATCCTGGGCAATTGAATAGTATTTTCGGGCGCGGCCCTCCACTACCTGAGTTTTAGTAATCAGGATTCCTTCTGCTTCGAGTTTGTATAAAGCCGGATAAAGCGCCCCCTCTGTGATTTTAAGCTGACCACTGGTTAGCTCCTTGACTTTTTGGCAAATTTCATAGCCGTACATCCACTGTGAATCGGAAAGAAGCTTCAGGATGATTGCACTGAGACTGCCCTTAAGGAGTTGAGGAGAAGTATCCATACACAAATATAATTAATATTTATATACTACTAAGTCTTAGGTATAATTTTATATTCTCATTATACGTCTATTAGGGTTGATAGCCTCTGTACTTCCGTAAAATCAAGTTTGGCTGAACCAGTGGCTGTTCTGGTCGATCAGCTCTATTTTTCCGGTCCCGAAATACTCCTCTCTTAAGTCGTAAACCGCATCCTGAATTGCCAGGGCAACGATGTGCGGCCTCGACAGTTTTCGGCCTGACAGCGTCTCATATGACATAAGAATGAACTCGGCGTAATCAGGATAATCCTGGGCGTAGCGGGTGAACTCCCGGTGAACATCGCCGGTGTCGGCATCCCCAAAGTCAACCACGCAGGATAATTGCCCATTGACGATACAAAGGCTTGCCGGCCTGTAGAATGACTTTTCGCATAACAGTTCGAGAAAAATTTGCGCATTGTGTCAGCGCTTACGGACGTTTCATCTTCAGAATAGGGTGATCTTTCCCCTCGGAGTCTTTCTCCAGCCGTTCGTAGGGGATGAACCCGAATTTGGTGTAAAACGCTATGGCTTTAGTATTTTCCTCATTCACATCCACCTTATCCGCATGTAGATTATCCAACGCAAACAGCATGAGCGTTCTGCCAAGACCCTGACCAATATAAGCCGGGTCCACAAACAACATCTCTATTTTGTTGTCCAGAACGCCCAGAAAGCCAAGTACGTTTTGGGACGACGTCAGGCAGTACACCGAAAACGCCCGGAAGTCAATTTCGCTGACCAGTTTTTTGTAAAAAGCAATGTCATCCGGGGTAAGGAAATCGTGAGTCGCTCTGACCGATTTTTCCCAAACCGAAATGATTGGCTCCCGGTAGGTTTCGTTGTATGGGTGTATCTCAATTTGCATGCTTTGCAATCTGTGTTCCTGCCAGTGAATGAAGCGGCTGTGGCGATAGTGCGTGGTTCGCTAGCCGGGCAACGGATGCAAATTTAGGAAACTGCTGGTCAAATGTAAGGATACCGCTCATTAGCCTTTGGTTTCGCCGAAGCTACCATTGGTAAGCCGGATCTGGTAGCTATTGTCGTCCCGATACCACCTTTTTGGGGCTGCTCCTGGTGAATTTTTAAGTGAAAATTTAATTTGTAAGATGCTGTAGTTCAATGTATTGTGAAGAAAAAGGTATGAACTTTCCGGTTAGGTCTACTGTTATTTTATCAGACAACACAAGCAGTTACTCAACGAAACCCATGCCTGAATTTAATCCATCGATTATCCTCTATACCGCCGATGCAATGAACGAACGGGGCGAAGCGGTGCTGGAGCAATACCCCCAGGCGGAAATGCTGGAAGTGCGTCAGCATAACCGCCTGCCCGAACTGGGTTTGAACCATTTCAAGGTGAAGTCGGATGTGCTGGTGCTGGGCCGGCTTAAAACGCTGGAGTGTAAGTGGAGTGGCCGGAGTTCCGACTACATTGCGCCAAGTCTGGCCAACGGTTGCTTTGGCGGCTGCGCTTACTGCTACGTAGACCGGCACAAGAAGGTAAACCCCATCACCCTGTTTACCAACGTAGAGGAGATTCTGGCAACCATCGATGCCCACGTGATGAGTCTGCCATGGCCCAAAGAGCCAAACCAGACCGACCCGGTTTATTACACCTACGACATCGGCTGTAACTCCGATCTATCCATCGATTACAGCTTATCGGATGGTATCCAGAAGGTGTTTGCCTTCTTCCGCGACCATCCCCGCGCCAAGGCGACGTTTGCCACCAAGTTTGTGAACCCCGACCTGCTCGACGTTGACCCGCGGGGCAAGGTGCGTATCCGGTTTAGCCTGATGCCGGCGCACGTAAGTAAGCTGGTGGACGTACGGACCGATTCCATTGAGAAGCGCATTGCTGCTATCAATGACTTTTACGAGGCCGGTTACGAGGTTCACGTTAATTTCTCGCCGGTAATCGTGTACGGGGGTAAGCAGTGGAGAGACGACTACCGGGCGTTGTTCCGGCAATTGGATGAAGCGTTGCGGTCCGAAGTAAAAGCGCAACTCAAGAGTGAGGTGATCTTTCTGACCCATAACCAGTGGCAGCATCAGGCTAATCTGGCTATTAATCCAAAGGCTGAGGAACTGCTGTGGGTGCCGGAGTTGCAGGAGAACAAACGCAGTCAGTTTGGCGGGTGGAACATCCGCTACGATCACCAGTTGAAGTCGAAAATGATCGACATTTTTCAGCGCCTGATTGCGGAGGAGATTCCGTGGTGTGAAATACGATATATCTTTTAACAAAAAGGCTCTTTCCACCGGAAAGAGCCTTTTTGTTACCTATACACTATTAGATTGTTGTTTTCCCTGACCGGGCGTTTCACCAATTTTGGTGTTTCCATCGGCCTTCCGGTTACCGGTACCTTTGTGAATCTTATCGGCATCCTCCGGTAAGTCCAGTTTATCGGTATCGGTGCTTTTGCTGTTGGTGCCGGTGCGTTGACCCGTATCGGAGTTCCGATGGTCTTTCTTCTCGCCTTTATCCGTGATACCCCCTCCGTCATTCTTCTCCGGGGCGAAATAAATAAGCCGCTTCATAGTCCTTATAGGTTTGGGTGAAAAAACAGTGATTAATTACTGTGTCCGCCTTTGTTACCGCCGGTGGAGCCACCCGCACTTTTCGAGCCTTTGCTGCCGCTGCTTTTTGAGGTACCTCCCCGGCCGGTTCCTTTTGAGCCGTGCTGCGTACCGGTATTCATTTCGCCCTGGCCGTTCACTGCGGGACCAGTCAGCTTTTCGGCGGCTTTCTGCAAATCTTTATCTGCCATAACGTTGTCTGTTTGTTGGTTGAGTGGTTAACTGGTTAACTGGTTAATTGGTTTTGTAAAATCAGGCAACCCACTAGATAACCAATTAACTAATCAACCAATAAACCCCTTACCGTTCGTGTTCGCGCATGTAGGTATCAACGGAGTACCGGCCCGAGCCTATGATCAGAAAAACGATCATCAGCATCAGCACCAGGACCGACAGCCAGAGTTCGGAGTTGAGGGCTGAAAAACCACGGGAGATATTGACGAAGAAAACCGCACCGATCAGGATCGGCAACTGAAGCAGAATGGCGAAGCGGGTCAGGGCACCGAGCGCAATCAGCAGGCCACCCACCAGATGCGCAAACGCTACATAATGCACCAGGACGACGGGAAGAATATCAAAACGCACACCCCCCACCAGGCGCATCAGGTAATCGGTATCACCGATAAAACTAACTCCTTTCAGGAATAAAATTACTCCCAGCATAATGCGTAGCGCGTCCATCCACACGGGGTGATGCGTATCGCCCCAGTGCTCAATCCGGTGTAAGACGTTCATAGCTGTTTCTGTTTGGAACAAAAGAAAGATACAACTATTTCCGGGAAGAGTGCAAGAGGATGATCAATAAATTATCAATGGCCGGTAAAGCGCAGGTCGGCCACGAGGGCTTTATGATCGGATTCGGGCACGGCCAGGGTGCGAAAATGGGTAGTCTGGAAGCCTCCGTTGACAAAGGCGTGGTCGAGGGGCAGGTACGCCGGCGGGAAGTAGCCCGGCCAGGTAGGCTGCCAGCCAAAGCCCTGCCGGCAGGCCGTGAGTTCCGGCACGTCCAGGTAGTCTTTATACACCGGCGACCACATGGTAACGTTCAGGTCCCCCAGCAGCACCGTCGGGCGGGCCTGACCGCTGGCCAACTGCGACACAAAGGCCAGTTGCTGATTTCGTTCGCGGGCCCAGGAAGGCGAAAGGGGCGTACGCGGATGCACCGTCACCAGCGATAATGGCCGGCCCTGAATGGTTGTCTGAATAGAGATTACCCGTTGCTCTGCAGCCGCTGCCATATCCGCCACAAAGGGTGTCCGGCTGCCTACCAGCGTATAGCACGGCCCTTTGGACCAGATGCTGAAACGGTAGGGGTATTCACCGGCGAGCGCTTCCATCGCCTTGATACCCGTCGGGGTGATTTCCTGCAGCACGAAAAAGTCGGGATTCTCCTGTTCGATAAGTCGCTGGATAGGAGCGAAGTCCTGCCGGGTGTATAAAATGTTGGCGTGTAACACTCGGACATCGTGCGCAGCGGGCGTAACGGGTTGTCGGACCAAGAACCAGGGATAAGCCTGATAGCCCTGCCAGATCAGGCAGGCCGCAGCCAGGAGGACCCATCTGCTGCGATGCACGAACCAGTAAACGACTAATACCGATGCGGCTACCGTATACTGAACCACGAAGTGACTGAACAGCTCAAACAGGAAGAACCATCGCCCCAGCAGGGCCATTGCCGTAACGGTTGCCAGGCCGGTGGTGGCTAGCTTAGCCCAGAATGAAAGCGTTTTGTAGGCCGGTGCCCGGCGGTAAGTGCGGTTAGCGGCTACGGGTGAGCCGTCGGTATGAACAGAATGCACGTCGGAAAAGCGTGGTTTACTTGCTTCATGAACAACCCCCTCCGGTCCAATGGTTCCAGCATCAGATGACTGGGCAACTGGTACTGCCGGGATTGCATGGCCGCTTTTGTTCTCCTGAACATTTCGATTTGGGCATAGGGACCGTATGGATGATCGATAGCTTTGGTATTGAGGTTTGGCCAGTCGTGACTGAACTCTTTGGTAGGCCTTGGGCGTGAGTCAATGTAGGCGGCCAGGTCCCAGGCTTCTTCGGTCAGTTGTGGGTTGAGCCAGGTTGCACCCAAAGGCATATTGGCTTGGCTTTAATAAAACCAGCGAACAGCGTTAGCCGATACAGGCCCGCTCCATTGTTATACATTGTGATCACCCCATAAAGGCGGGAAATTGTAGCCGGATTGATCGGGTTTGAACTGTCCCTGTCCGCCAGGTCCGTGGCAGGTAACGCATTTTTGCTGGTAAACTATTTCACCTTTAGACGGATTGGCGGCCCGGTGCAGCTAATGAACTTAAAAACTTACGACGAGCATTTGATTGAAGTTCCATAAATCAACACGGTTTAGAGACAGAGTATTAAAAAGTAGTTCGCTTGTTGGGTACTAAATAGTAATAGGAATGCGGTCCGGGTAGTTAACAGGTTAGTCGTAACCACGGGCGGACCGCAAACCGGTAATAAAAAAATTAGTCTGGTTTAATATTCTGGTTTACGCGGAAAAGATTATCGGGATCGTATTGGCGTTTTACAGCAACCAGCCGCTCATAATTATCGCCATACGTGGCTTGAACCCGCTCGCTGCCTTCGTCCATCATAAAATTAATGTACGACCCACCGGCACTGTAGGGGTGGAGGTCCTGCCAATAGGAGCGAGCCCAGTTGGTAATGAGATCTTTGTGCGCAGGGTCATCATCAATGCCCGCTATCACCATAGCCCAGGTTGCATCCCGGTAGTTCCAGGCAGTTGCGTCATTGCTTACCCTGGAGGCTGCCCCGTTGATGGGGTATAGATGCATGGTCGACAAGGCGTTCGGCAGGGCGTTTCCATAGGATATATGAATATCAATGGCCTCATCGCTTAATTCATTCACATAATCACCTTTCCAGTACCACTGAAGTCCCGGAGGATACAGGGCATCGAACATTCCCTGCAACACGGGTACCGGCATTTCACCCACCATTTCGAAGGCCGGCGTTTTTATCTGTCGGATGGACTCAAATACCTGATCGGCATCGGCGGTCGGGCCGGTATAGGTCCACACAATACCGCACATTTTCCTGAGTTGTAAAGGCTCGGGGAAAGGTGGTCCGGGCGGCACCGTCAGGAAGGCAAACCAGCCGTTAATGTCATCCGGTGCCTGTTTAATAAAGGTCCGGTACCATTGCATGATTTCGCGGGCATCATCTATCTCCCACAGCATTGGCCCACCCACAACGGTACGGATGGCGTTACCCCGGAACAGAAACGAAGTGACCACGCCAAAGTTGCCGCCACCTCCGCGGATTGCCCAGAACAGTTCCGGGTTTTCGGTTGCCGACGCGGTTATTACCGCTCCGTTCGCCAGCACTACCTCCGCTTCGAGCAGGTTGTCGATGGTCAGACCAAATTTTCGGGTCAGGTAGCCTAAACCACCACCCAGCGTTAAGCCGGCAATACCCGTAGTGCCGTTAATGCCTGATGGTACGGCCAGCCCATGGGGATGCGTGGCGGCATCGACTTCCCTCAGCAGACACCCGCCTTCTACGCGAACGGTTTGTGCTTCGGCGTTTACGTCGATGCGCTTCATCAGCGAGAGGTCAATGACCAGGCCGCCGTCGTTAACCCCAAAGCCCGCGCCGTTATGACCACCTCCCCGTACGGAGACCAGTAAATTGTTTTTGGTGGCAAAGTTCACCATCGTGACTACATCCTCGACCGTAGCGCATCTGGCAATCAGGGCCGGGCGTTTATCGATCATTCCGTTATATACCTTACGGGCGGTATCGTACTCGGAATCGTTTGGGGTAATAAGCTGTCCTTGCAACCGGAACAGCAGTTGAGACGTGTTGATAGTTTCCATAAATACAGGATAATTGGTTTAATGAAAACGATTGTCCGGTAATTGCTTACGGACTTATGTATACGAATGCACAAATTGTATGCAAAGCCGGGGCTTCTGTCGGCTCGTTTCTCCAATACCGGGCTGAAATGAGATGTGGGTGCAATAGCACAGGACCAGCCTATTCCACTAGGGGCCTCTGTGTGGTCTGGTAAATACTCCGGTAGATCAGTCACTTTTCCCTCATCCATGGAGCAGGTGAGAGGGCAAAGAGGCTAATAAATAGCCAATGCGGGTTGAGGTTCTGGTATTAAAACAGTGTGATGTTGCTTTCGGTAAAACAGGGGCGATAAGCCAAACCGCTCTTTGAAAACCCGGCTGAAGTGCGAAGTATTTTCAAAGCCGCTTTCGTAGGCCACGTCGTTAACCGGCAATTCAGTGGTTTCGAGTAAGGTTTTAGCGTAGGTCAGTCTTTTTTGCATCAGCCACCGGGCAGGTGTCGTATGGAACAGCCTCGTAAACTCCCGCTTAAACGTAGCCAGACTCCGGTTTGCAATGCGGGAAAATTGCTCCAGAGACAAGTTAAACATATAGTTAGCTTCCATTACCTCATACAGCGACGTTTGCCGGCGGTTGATCAGGCTGTTGAGGTAAGTAGTCAGGGGTTTGTTATCCTGGTCCAGCAGGAAGGAAAAAAGCAACTCCCTGGCTCGTTGTTCAATAATATCGTCTGTGGGAGCGGGCTGCTGCTCAAAAAGGGCAAGCAGCGCCTGAATAAAACCTTCTGTGGTCTGGTTTACGGCCAGTTCAAATACCTGCTCACTGGGTTGGTTAATCAGATTCCGGGTCTTTCGCGATTTTAGGTATTCTTTAAATTGTTGCTGAAGATAGCTGTCCGGCAAATACAGATTTAACGAGCGGAAATTGTCGCTGAAATACATATCCTGCATCAGGGCACCCTTTTTGAAGAACAGGCAGGCATTTGGTCTGAGCAGCCATGACTTTCCCCTGCGGTGCACGCATCGCTCTCCGTTTACCACAAACGTTATATAGCTGAAATGAGAGAAAAATTCCTCCTGTTTGCTGGCTTGCGTACAATCATAATAGGCGATTAACAAATCCTTACAAACAAATTGCCTATATACGTTTGGTTGGAACTTTAGAAAGTCATAAATATTTGTCATAGCAATAAGCTTCTGAATATTACTGACTTAATCAAAGGTAGGAAAGTTATTTGCTTGTGACTTTGCTGTGCGGCTCAACTTTTTGCTGTGGTGTTCAAATTTGCATTTTCTCAAGCAGGCATCCATGTAGGCTGGCTTTATTTTCCCTGCCTGGCAATCTGCTCCTGCGCCATCGAGAAAATATACTGCTTAATATCGGTGACGTCTTTTTTGCTCAGTCGCTTACCAAAATTAGGCATGTCGTTCCCAGACTGCAGGCCTTCCCGGACAATCTTCTGGAAAATATCGTGGATACCCTCGGCCGATCGACCCAGATCGGGCAGGACACCGCCCCCGCCGGTCACCTGGCCGTGATAGTGCGAACAGCACTGAGAATGCAGCAACTGCCTATGTGGGATGGCGTCGATGGCGAACGTCTACAGGATGCCGGGCATCAGATGACGGGGCAACTGGTGCTGCCGAGATTGCGTGGCCGCTTTTGTTTCGGCATTTTGCCGGGTTTGTCGCGTTGGGGTTTCGGAGACTCCGGCGTTTCTTCCACCATAAACAGAAAATCGTCGACCATGGTCAGTTCGGCGGGCCGCAGGGGGGCGGGCTGAATGGGAAAATGGTGTTCGCCGGGGAACGTATAGGGATCAAACTCGAAATCGTACAGGTACACATTGATGTACCCATCTTTACTGTACCGGGCGCTGATGGAATTGGTCGGGAGCAGTTGCTGGCTGCGCGCGATGTCCGGCCGGCGCTCCAGGTCATCGTTGAAATAACGCTGGTAGACTTTGTACCGGTTATACTGATAAACTACGTTGGCGGAATCGAGCTGAATGGCTAGATTCAGGTAATACCGGGCAATGTCTCCTTTGTTTTGTACGGCAAAGGCAACCCCCATGTTGTTGAGTGCACTGCGGTCGAGATGCCCTTCGTAGCTGGCAAAGGCTTTTCCGAACTCACCGGTGTTTTTATAGACATTGCCCATGTTGTTGAAATACTGCTTCCGGGTCGAGTCGGCCTCGCGGGCCATCTCAAAATCCCGCAGGGCGCGGTGGTAGAACTGCTTTGCCTTATGAGGCTGCTTTTCTTTTTCCATCCGGAGCGCCATGTAGGCGTAAACGATGCCCCGGTTGTTAAATAAAAAGGAGCGGTGCTGCCCGTGGGCAATCAGGCTGTCGTACAGGGCCATGGCCGCCGGCAGGTTATCCATCTCCAGCAGGGTAATGCCCATGCCGTTCAGGGCGTTTACATTGTGCCGGTTGTGCCGGATGGCCCACGAAAAGCTCGGGTGCGCTTCGTGAATTTTGTTGACCATCAGGTGCATGTTGCCAATGTTGGTCAGCAGCTTATCGTTCTGTGGCGACAGCCGGATGGCTTTTTCCAGAAACTCGACGGCGTAGCGGTAGCTGTCTTTCTTGCGGTAAATCTCGCTGATACCGGCGTAGGCGGCAGCGGTGCGGTTCAGCCGGGCCGATTTGTGAAGGTCGGCCAGCGCTTCGTCAAGCCGGTTAAAGGTCAGCAGCACCATGCCCCGGCTAAGAAACGCATCGGCAAGGTCCGGATCTTTGTCGTCAAAGGCGGCATCGGCCTGCGTGAGCGCTTCGAGTGCCGCTTCAAAATTCCCCTGCCGGTAGCTGACCACGCCCAGGCCGAGTTGGGCCAGGGGGTGGCAGACATCCAGCGCAACCGCCGATTCGAACGCCGTGCGGGCTTCTTTATAGTTCTTGAGGCTGCAAAGGGCATTCCCCAGGCCCACGTGCGCGGGTACGGAGGTGGGTTTCAGCGAAACAGCACTGCGGAACTCGCTGGCCGCCCGGCGGTAATCGCGCTGGCCGTAAAACGCACTGGCCAGGCCGTAGCGGGCTTCAAAATGGTAGTCGGGATGCAGCAGCGACAGATACCGCTGGTAATACACCTGCGCTTCCGGGTACTTTTTCAGACCCAGCAGCGCTTTGCCCAGCCGCACCAGCAGGCCCGGATTGTGCTGCTCTTCTTTCCGGTATAAAACTTCGTAGATGTGGAGGGCTTCGGAGTAGCGTTCCCGCGCCAGCAGAATATCGCCTTTCAGGATTTTGTACCGGGGATTGTTTTTCTGGCGAATGGCCGCTTCGATGGTCCGTTCGGCATCGGCGGGGTTATCGTCCAGCAGATGAGCCTGGGCCCGGTTGTACAGCAACTGACTGGCACGGTCCGGATGCGATGTGGCGGTCTCCAGCAACCGGACTCCCTGGCGGACATCGCCCATCAGGCAGCGGAAAATACCTTCGTTGAGTTGCGAGTGCTGGAAGTTCAGTTGCGACATCAGGTGGGCGGCTTCTTCGTACCGTCTGGCGCGTCCGAGTACCAGTGCGCGGTTGTACCGGAGCGTATCGCTGGGCCGCCCCGCGTCGGCGCGGTCGAGGAGCTGGAGCGATACCCCAAAATTGCTGCGCTCAGCCAGTTTGATGGCCGTATTGTTGAGACCCTTGATGGTGTCCCGGCCAGCCTGTGGGCTTTTGGGTGGAGACAGTGAGACGGAGAAACGGAAACCAGTTACCAGCCAGAAAAAGATAAACGCGGTCAGCAACTGCTTCATGGGGAATAGAAATGGTCATTAAAGCTGTCGTCAATATATGACCAATCCCGGTAAGCTGCAAGAAAAACGAGCCTGTACGCGAAAATTGAATAAAAAGAATAGTAAACGGCCCTGATTATCGGCATCTCCTGCTTTTCTGTGTATTTTTGGGATATAATGACAACCAATCCAACCAAGAAAGCGACCCTGACGGTTGCTACGCTCTACTTTCTGCGGGATCTGGCTCAGAACAACCAGCGCGAGTGGTTTCACATGAACCGGAAACGGTATGAAGCAGCCCGGCAGGAATTTGAAGCCCTGATCGGGCAGGTGCTTCTGCAGCTTACCGCCATTGAACCGTTGCCCAATACAGAGGTCAAAGACTGCATCTTCCGGATTAATCGCGACATCCGTTTCTCTAAAGACAAATCGCCCTACAAGCTGAATTTTGCGGCAGCGATCGGGCCGGGTGGGCGGCATTCCGGACGAACCGACTACTACCTGCATATTCAGCCGGGTAACGAATCGTTTCTGGGAGCGGGGATGTGGAACCCCACGCCCACGCAACTGGCCAAGTACCGGCAGGAGATCGATTATAACGCAGCCGAGCTGAAACGCATCATTGAGGCTGACGAATTCCGGGCATATTTCCCCGAAATCTGGGGTGAAGTGATGAAAACGGCCCCGAAAGGCTATTCAGCCGATCACCCGGAGATTGACCTGCTCCGCCGGAAGCAACTGTTTTTTATGCACCGCTTTACCGATAAGGAAGTCCTGAAACCCGGCTTTGCCGCTGAAGTCGTCAAGGCCTGTCAGGTGATTAAACCGTACTGCGATTTTCTGAACTATCTGTTCTTTGAGGAGCAGGACGAGCCCGTCGATCTGTAAGTCCGTCCCTGTCTGCTGTACTTAGTACACCGTATCGGAGCCGTCGGGGTAAATGCGCCGGACCCGGGCCTGGTTGGCGGCCGAATACTCCAGCAGCCAGAGGTTACCGGTCTTATCGGCCAGCACCCCCGCCGGTGACCAGGGTGACGCCGACTGGGCGACCACGGTTACCTGGCCGGTTGGGCTGATTTTCTTCACCTTCCGGCCACCAAATACGGCCACGTACACGTTTCCGGCCGGGTCGTAGCTCAGGCCCATCAGCGCGTGCTGGTTACCGACGGGCGGCTTGGTCAGGCGGTTTTCCCGCACGTTCCGGGCCAGGATCTGCACCTTGCCGTCGGGCAGAATGCGTTTTACGTCCGGTCCGTCGGTCAGGTACAGAATGCCGTCGGGCGTGCAGGTCATCCAGCGAACGTCGGCGAAGGGGCCGGTCGCATGGGTGCCGATGGTGCCGTCGGGCAGGCGCTTGCGGATCACGGTTTTGGCGCTCCGGTCGGCCCAGTACATGGTGCCTGTCTTATCGCGAACAAAGCTGTAGTTGGTCAGAAACCCTTGGGTGGCTGGGATAATGGTCACGCGGGTGCCGTCGGGTCGCAGGCACCACACCCGGTGGCCCCACTTATTGGTGCGCTCGCCTTCGTACCAGAGGTTTTCGCCATAGAGGTTATCCTGCGCATCGAGGTATAACTCATGGGTATGTACGTTTTTGACCGCAACCGATTTTTCCCTGGTTAGCGGATTGATCTTCCAGACATGCGTCAGGTCTGTATAATAGACATTTCCCTGGCTGTCCATCACAATTCCTACGCCGGGATGGGCGTGGATGGCAGGGCAGAACAGGCCAAAAAGCACAAGGAGAAAAAAGGTTTTCATGGTTTAAAAGTACGCTTAACCGACAGCACTACCGCACAAGGTAAAATAAAGAACTAAACAGGTAGGAGGGAGATGCGCCCCCAGAGGGTTACCGTTTATGCCACTCTCAACCGCTTGATAAAGAGTTTACTGACTGGATACGGCTTTTCTGTAACTTAATAGTGTACTATTGGATACCCTTTAACCAAACGTGATTATGGCTGCACCCGTTAACGAATATGCCTTTGACTATGAGGTTATGCGACAGGCTGCCAGCCACTGGCAGCAACATAAAGAGTCACGGGAGCAAAAAACAGCTTCATTGAAGGAAAACCATTATGTGCTGGCAGAATCCAGGCAGCGGCTGGCCAAACGGGCTAACCGGCTTATCGCCCAGGTGAAAGAAACGCTATCCCATAATGCCGAACCGGATACGGCCGAAACGATATCCGAAGGCCTGAAGGAATTAGTTGAGCGCGGACCCATCAGGGAAGACGAAATCAGCAACGACCTTATGGAGCGGGTCATTGGCGAAACCCGCGATTTTCTGTCGATCGAGTTTCTCGAAAAAGCCATGAAGGCCAGTCGGTGCGTAGGTCGTATTGTTACCGAATTAGGGCGGGGAAGAAAAAGCTTTGGCACCGGCTTTCTGGTATCACCCCGACTGCTGTTGACCAACAACCACGTATTGCCTTCCGCCGAACTGGCGGCAATCAGTCTGGTGGAATTCGATTTTCAACCGGATATTTTGGGGAATGCCTTAACCGTCCAGCGCTTTACGCTGCTGCCGGATGCGTTTTTTCTGACGGACAAAGGGCTGGATTTTAGCCTGGTAGCCGTAGCCGAAACGTCCAAGCTGAATAAACCCCTAAGTGCGTATGGTTTTCTGCCGCTGATGCGGGAGGAGGGTAAGATTATTCTGAAGGACTGCGTCAATATCATTCAACACCCGAGGGGTGAAATGAAGCAGGTGGTGATTCGGGAAAACGAACTGGTCGATTTGCTGGATTCCGGGTTTGCCCATTACAAGGGGGATACCGAACCGGGCTCGTCGGGCTCACCCGCTTTCAACGACCAGTGGGAGGTGGTAGCCCTGCACCATTCCGGAGTGCCAAAGATGGACGGTGAAGGTAACTTCATCGACATAAACGGCAATATCTGGCGGCCAGGCGACGACCCCAGCCGGCTGGTGTGGGTCGCCAACGAAGGGATACGGGTATCGCGCCTGGTTGACTTCATCTCAAAAGCCAGTATCAACGGTCAGCAAAAGACCCTCCAGGACCAGTTGCTGACGCTCGGTATGCAGGCTACTCCCACGCCCAATACTGACCCCATTATTACCCCCGGCAACGAAACAGAGTCGCCTGCTCCCCAGCCTCCAACGGTCAAACATACAGAAGGGTCGGCCACCCTCAACATCCCGATCAGCATAAACAACGGGTCTATTACCCTCACCATTCCCCTCACCATTACCATTAGCCTGGGGACTCCAATTGTGGCGGGTCAGCCGGCTTCTGATGAATTGGGGCTGGAAGCGATTCGGCCTGATCCGGATTACTCGAACCGCCCTGGCTATGATCCTGACTTTCTAGGGTTCAATGTGCCGTTACCAAAACTGACCAACAGCATCCGCAGTCAGGCCCTGGAGGTACCCGGCGGCAATGGTGCCAATAAGTTTGAACTGAAGTATTACCATTACAGCGTGATTATGAATCGCCGGCGACGCATCGCCTTTGTGTCGGCCGTAAATAGTTGGGCGGATGCACCCTTTAAGCAAGGCCGAACGGATAAGGATAAATGGTTTACTGATCCGCGTATTGGATCGGCCGCTCAGACCGACGAAGACCTGTACCGGGCGAACCCGCTTGATCGGGGGCACCTGACCCGACGCGATGATGCCGCCTGGGGTAATACGGCGATTGAAGCTAAACAGGCCAATGACGATACCTTCCACTTTACGAACTGCTCCCCTCAGCATGAAATCTTTAACCAGAGCCAGAAGGCCAGTCAGAAAGGATTGTCGCTGTGGGGTAATATCGAAAACCACATTACTAGACAAGCCCTCCGCAACCAGAAAAAGCTGACCGTCTTTAATGGCCCGATCTTCCGTAACGACGACCGGCTTTACCGGGGTGTGCAGCTGCCGCGTGAATTCTGGAAACTGGTCGTGATGGAGAAAGATAACGGCAAACCGGCTGCCCTGGCGTTTATCCTGAGTCAGGAGTCGTTCATTAAAGACCTGCCACAAGAGGAATTTGTCGTGGGAGAGTATAAGCCGTTTCAGGTAAAGATTCGGGAGCTGGAGAGCAGAACCAAACTGGATTTTGGTTTGCTTCGGACGTTCGATCCCCTCAATAATGAGCTTACTGAGCGCTTCTTTGAGTCCGGTACGGAAGCTATCCCGCTGGAGAGTCTCGACGACATGATTCTGGAGGATTAACGAGCAACCCTTTCGGCCTGTCGCCCGACATCGGGTGTGGCCGCAGCAGGCGATTTAATTTTGTCAGATGGAACTGCTGGTAGCACCTACCGAAAATTCCCGTCGTTTGCCTGTCCTGGTGTCAATCCAGACCAGCAATTCTTTACGCAGGCGGGTCGGCTCGTTTTTAGTAGCGTAGCCGGCCATAATGAGGTGGGTGCCGCCGTCGGCGATCTGATCCAGGTCGGCGATACCGGTCGGTTGCCGCCAGAGACTTTTGCCGTCGCGGCCAATTCGCACCACCACCCATGGGCTGTCGGTCCCCAGTTTATCCCGGCACAACACCAGACTTGAACTGGGGTCGGGCACATCCCAGATCGACCGCGCACCGCGTTTCAGGAAGCCTCCCTCCAGAAATCGTTCCTCGCTAAGCTGCTCAACCCGGGCGGGGTCAATCTCCGGTTGGTTACGGTCGTCGAGTTGGTAGGCAACCCGGTACAGGAACCGGGAGACTTCGCCGTAGGGTTTTGACGGCCTGACTGACCATTTACTGAGGGCTGTCCGCTCGCTTTGGGTGAGCAGACCATACCACTGGCCAGTCCGGGGCCCACCGGTCCGGTCCCTTTCCGGACGCGTCATGAATGAGTTAATGACATATCCCTCCAGGTCCTGATAAAAGGGGAAAAGACCGGGTGGCCGAACGTAGGTAAAGCCGCTTTCGGCGGTTTTTTGCCAGGTTACCTGCTCCAGCAGCGATTCCTGCGCGGGTGAAATTTTTCCGGTGCGGGCATCAATCTGGAAGAAACGGGCATCTAAACCTTTGAACAGCAACGCCTGATGCGGCTCGGATACTTTATAGAAGCGTTCTTCGGTGGGTATGTTGTCGGCCAGGTCCGGATTACGCTCCCGGATCTGTTCGCCCGTCAGGGTAATCGCCAGCGACTTCGGATCGCGGACTTCCAGCCCCTCATTCCACAGCCAGAATCCGCCCGGTACCGGCCCCAGCATGGATGGGCCGCGCCCGATCAGCGCATTTTTAATATCCCGAATCCGTTGCCTGTGCAGCACCTCGCCGGTCTCGGCATGACGGGCTATCAGGACATAGCGGGCAAACGGGGAGGTAAACGAGCTGCGTCTGCTGAAGTACTGTTTCTCCCACTGTTCTTCGGTCAGGTAATAGATCGTTGGCTGCCCATCGCTATCAGCCTTCCACAAGGCACCGCTTATCGCGGGCGGGTACGTCTGCCAGTCTCTGGGCTGCAGGAGTGAACCCACTACCAACGTAACAAACAACCCGGCTAACCCGATTAATACCACCCGACCAGTACCTGCCTTTCGCATAGGAGTGAGGTTTTACCGAAAAAGTAAAGCAAATGTCTGATACGATCAAAAAAAACTATGATTTCCGTCCGTATTAATCAAAAAGATCATTCAACGGGGTTACAGCGCAACGGTATGGTATGCCGGTATCCACAAGACGGCCACAAATCTTCAATACGTAGCCCTATTTGTGGCACTTCAGGCTACGCCGGATGCGTTTGAGTTACCCCAGTTTTATATGTAATGCGGTATGTTGGCGACGATCGCCAAAAAGTATATAGGGTAGCTTTCAATATTCCGGGCCCGCAGCACAGGGAGCAATCATACCGATTAAACAATCGCGTTGCTATTTTTGGAAATGTAGAGGTAAATCTATTCATTTGTTTTAACGCAGCCCAAGCTACGTCGTAAAAAGGCCACGGACCTATAAAGTACTGATAGTCCGATATAAGTAGTTCTGTAAATTCGCGCACAATGATATGTTGGGTGCAGGTGCAGCGATGGGCTTGTGCGTGGTCCGTTAGGTGGGTTGCGGTCGATAAACAGCCCGTCCCAGAGGTAAGGCTTTAGGTCTCCATTTCCGGGTCGCGGCTGACAGGGTGAACGCCCCGGTAAGGCAAGTTGGGGTAAGCGAATGGTTTAAAATTCAATAAATTTATGAGCCTACTACCAAAATACAATCGGAAACGTTTTTTGTCGCTTTATTGGATAGTTCCTTTCTTAGCTTCCTGTAATCCACTTCGGGCCTTTTCAAAACAAAGCCAAAATAAGCTAAAGCGTCGTGTTGTTACAGGCGTTAATGCTAATGGTAAATCAAGTATTATTAGTGATGGATTTGTTCCAAAGAATGCAACATACTCTGACCCGGGACACTTAGAAATAAACACCCTATGGGTTGAAAATCAAGTTCCTGTTGCCTTTGACAAACAAGCTGAAACCCTTGACGGATATGCTTTTACGCTTGAGCCATCTTACGGGGGATTTAAGGCGTATTTTATCACTTTTGAGCCTGGTTACAAACCCGATTTTCACAAAACGGACACAATCGATTTCATATTTATTATCTCCGGTAAGCTCGAATTACTGGTAGAGGGGGGATCAACCATTCTCGCTTCCGGTGATAGTGTAGTTCAACGAGGGACTAATCATGCTTGGCGTGTTGTTGGTGACGAACCGTGTAAGGCTGCCGCAGTTGTGATTTCAGCAAAGAAGGGTTAAAATATTCTGCGAGTTTTTCTGTTTGTTGCGTTGTTTCGCTTCGCGTAGGTTGGTCTCCAGCGACAGGCAACACGTCCCGAAGTGGGCAATGGCAGCCCAACTCAAACAGGGGTATAAAGACATAAGCTATGTCTGTTCAGGGCGTCCCTCGCTCACCATCAACCCCAGTGATCGTTGGGTGAAGCAAACAGCCAGTAACGTAGTGGTAGGCACTATCCCACCTTCGCTACGCGAATTGAAACTCACAAACGAAACGATATCAAAATCGCCGGAGTCATCTCAACGGATTTGGTTACCAAAACCACTAACGATGGATTACCTTTAGTAGGAAGATCAGGATTAAAGTGCGTAAATGCTGATCTGACTTTAAACGAGACCTCGCTATGCTCAATGACTATCTGGATAGTGTAAAAAAGCAATTTCTGTATTATAAGATGCTGGGAGACAAGACGTTTGTTCAACTCCCGGACGATAAACTGTTTTGGCAGTTTAACGACGATAGCAACAGCATAGCAACCATTGTGAAACACTTATGGGGTAATATGTTATCGCGCTGGACAGATTTTTTGACCACCGATGGAGAAAAGGAGTGGCGAAACCGGGATGCTGAGTTTGATAATGATATTACGTCCAGACAGGCGTTACTGGAAAAGTGGGACGAAGGCTGGGCGTGTTTATTCGAAGCGCTCAATGCTTTGACCGTTGACGATTTAGATCGGCTAATCTATATCAGAAATCAGGGGCATACCGTGTTGGAAGCGATCAACAGGCAGCTTGCCCATTACCCGTATCATGTCGGGCAAATTGTTTTCATCGGAAAAATGTGTGCTGAAAACGGCTGGACATCGTTATCCATACCCAAAGGAAATTCGCAGGCATTTAACGTGGAGAAGTTTTCAAAACCAAAGCAGAAAGGCCATTTTACCGATGATTTTCTGAACCCCGATACGCCTGCTTCCTCACCCAATAAGTAATAAACCTCCATACGAGTCTTTTTTCTACAGCCAGGAAGGTCTTAACGGACCTGCGGTTTTCTTCACCTCCTAATCCTTCCGAACATGGCGGTTATCGACCGAAAAACATTCCTCAAGGAAATTTCCCTGCTGACCGGCGCTTCGTTCCTGTCGGCACCGGCTTTTGCCCATGAGCCAACCCTGAAGAAGCCGGCCATCAAACTCGGGCTGGTTACCTATTTGTGGGGCAAAGACTGGGACCTGCCTACGCTGCTGAAAAACTGTGCCGATACCGGCATGCAGGGCGTTGAACTCCGGGTGGACCACGCCCATAACGTGACGCCCGAACTAACTGCGGTCCAGCGCCGGGAGGTTAAAAAGCGATTTGCCGACAGCCCCGTTCAACTAGTAGGTTTCGGCACCAATCAGCAGTTCGATTTTGTGGATCAGGAGCGGGTCAGGGCGTCTATTGAGCGGGCAAAGGCTTTTGTCCGGTTAAGCGCCGATGTGGGCGGCTCGGGTGTGAAAGTGAAACCCAACGGCCTGCATAAAGAGGTACCGGTCGAAAAAACGCTGACCCAGATCGGCGAATCGCTGAACGAACTGGCCCGGTACGGCGCCGAATTCGGGCAGCAGATCCGGCTGGAAGTGCACGGCGAAGAAACCCAGGAACTGCCCATAACCAAGCGGATCATGGACATTGCCAGCCACCCGAATGCCGCTATCTGCTGGAACTGTAACCCCCAGGACCTGAACGGCAAGGGCTTTGCCTATAATTTTAATCTGGTAAAAGACCGCTTTGGGGCTACCTGTCACGTACGCGAACTCGACCGGACCGACTACCCCTATACCGAACTGCTGACCAACCTGGTCAACATGAAATACGATGGATGGGTCCTGCTGGAATGCCATACGAACCCGGCCGATAAGATCGCTTCCATGAAGGCGCAACGAGCCGTTTTTGACCGGATGATCAGTAAGGTTTAAGCCTCACTACCTGTTTACCTGCTGAAAGGGTGAAAGCAGGAGGCCTGCTATTTTTTCAATTAACGTATAGATATATATGATCTACTTTACTCAGTTGATTTACATAAAAGAAGGGCAGGAAGAGGTTTTTCATCAATTCGAGAATATTGCTATTCCGCTTATTGAGAAATATAACGGTCAGTTGTTGCTACGCATTCGGCCTACGGATGATTCTTTTATTGAGCAACAGATCACCAAACCTTACGAAATCCATTTGGTGGCGTTTGACAATGAGCAGGACTTTGTCGCCTTCAGCCAGGATGAAAGCCGCAGGCAGTTTCTGCACTTAAAAGAGCAGGCCGTCAAAGAATCCATTTTGATTCAGGGGGTAAGACTTTAAGGCCGATAGAAAACGAACGCGGTTAGCTTTATACAGTAGCTAAACCCGAAACATCTCTACTCCCCATGAAAGCAATTCATCGATGGCTGTTGGCTGTGCCAATCCTTATACTATCGGTCTCTTTCTGCCTGGCACAGAATGACCTGAAACTCATCAGGGAACGCATCGTGGCTGACCTGATGACGACGAAGAGCGTTGACAGTCAGGTAGAAAGTATCCTGGCTAAAATGAACGACGACGGCAGCTTTCAGGGCATCAACTACGCAGACCTTAGCCGGACGGCCAGTTTTCCGCATGGCGGGCACACACGCGATCTGGTGTATCTGGCTAAGGCGTACAAGAACAAGTCATCGAAGTATTACCGCAATAAGCAGGTAAAAGAGCAGATCATCAGCGGGCTGAACTACTGGGTGAAGAACGATTTTGTGGGCGACAACTGGCACGACAATCAGATTACCACGCCCACTAACCTGGGCAATCTGATGCTGGTGATCGGCGACGAATTGCCCAAAGACCTCGTTGCCAAAGCCCAGCCCATGATTGGCCGGGCCAATATGAACGCGTCGGGGGCCCGACCGAGCGGTGACCGGATTGTAATTGCCGGAATCCTGGCCAAGAACCTGCTTTTTCAAAATGATTATCAGGCGTTTGACAAGATCATAAAGATCATAGAAGGGGAGATGAAGTTTGCCACCGGTGAGCGGGGCATGCAGCATGATTACAGCTTTCACCACCGGGTCGACCGCGTCAACAATACCTCGTCTTACGGCTACGGAAAATACGCCAACGCCTACGGTGAGTGGTCGTACTACGTGGCCGGGACCAGGTATGCCTTCGCCAAAGAAAAGATAAATCATCTGGTCGACTACTACCTGGACGGCATCTATAAGCAGATGGTGTACGGGATCTACGAAGACATCAGCGTCAAGAACCGCAGTATTTCCGGCAAGGCTACCTTTCAGCCGCAAAGCACGCTCGAAATCGAACGGCTGCTGGTCAGTACGGATTACCGGAAAGCGGAACTGGCCGACATTATCCGGCTGCGCAGGGGAGAAGCCAAACCGTCTGCCTCTTTTGCTAAGTTCTTCTGGCAGACTGAGCATTTTGTGTTTCAGCGCCCGAGGTTTTACACCACGGTCCGGATGTTCTCGACCCGCAACCGGAACATGGAGGAACCGTATAACGGTCCCGGTAAGCTGACCCACCACCGCGCCGACGGCACCAATTACCTCATGCTGAAGGGCGACGAATACCACAACATCTGGCCGGTATACAACTGGCAGAAAATATCGGGTACCACCATCCTGCAGAAGCCGCAGTTGCCAGGGCCTAACGATATTCAGAAAGAAGGACTCACTGATTTTGTGGGCGCGGTGACCGATGGGGTATACGGTGCCGTCGTCTTTGACTTCAAAAGTCCACACGATCTGGTAGAGGCTAAAAAATCGTGGTTCTTCTTTGACGAAGAGTTCGTTTGTCTCGGGACGGATATCAAGTCTAAGCCGGATATGCCGGTCGTGACTACCGTCAATCAGGTGTTGATGAGGAGCGATGTGCGCATGATGCAGGAGGGCGCCCGGAAAAGCGTCCCGAAGGGCAGCCGTACTCTCGATAAGGTAAAATGGGTGCATCATGATCGAATCGGCTATATTTTCCCACAGCCAGCTACCGTCGGCCTGTCAAACCAGACCGAAACGGGCCGCTGGTCGGATATTACCGACCAGAAAAATATCAGCAGGGAGTTGGTCAGCGAGGAAGTGTTTGCGTTGTGGTTCAATCACGGCAACAAACCCACCGGGGCTTCCTATCAGTACATTGTGGTGCCCGATGTGTCGGAGCAACAACTGGCAGAGAGCGCCAGTACCAATCGTTCCATCGAAATTCTGGCCAACAACGCTGAGGTACAGGCGGTAAGACACAGTAAATTAGGGATCACCCAACTGGCTTTTTACAAGGCAGGTACAATGGAGATCGAGAAAGGCGTAAACGTAAGTATGGATAGCCAGGGCATGGCCATGCTGAAGATGCAGGGCGGCCGGCTAAAAGAGCTGACCGTTGCCGATCCGTCGAGAAAGTTGAACCGGATTATGCTTTCGGTAACCGGTACCTATAAAGCAAAAGGAGACAACTACCGAACGCTGGTCGATGAAGAGCATAACAGCACGCTGTTTATCGTGGATTTGCCGCAACGTGTTTATTCAGGCAAAAGTGTTCACCTGAAGGTAGAATGAGCCATCTTTAATGCTCAATCGATCAGAACCATGAAACCTCACCTTGTCCTTACGGCTATAGCCGCCCTTTTTGCCTTGATTGGCTGTCGCTCAAAACAGCCGGATGTGCCGATTATCGGAACCTGGGAACTGATCTCGGCCACAACGACGGAAAAAGATTCGACGTTCTCTACGTTCGATCCGACCCGCAAAATGATCAAGATCATCAACCCCACCCATTTTGCCTTCCTGAATCATGCAACGAACCGCGAAAAAGACACGTCTGCAACTGCCTTTACCGCCGGTGGCGGAACGTATACCTTAGCGAGTGACAGTGTATACACGGAGAATTTGGAATACTTTAGCGATAAAAACTGGGAGAATCATCAATTTCAGTTTGTGGTAAAAATCGTGCAGGATACGCTGATCCAGAAAGGTGTCGAAAAGCTGGAAAAGCTGGGTATTGACCACGTCATTATTGAAAAATATAAACGAGTGAAGCAATAACGCATTGGTAAACGGCGACGGCTGAACGAGTCTTGTATGAAAAAGCGACTGCTGACTGTTATCCTGATTGGGTGGGTCTTCGTCTGGTGCGGACATGCCTTCTCCGCCCTGGCGCAGGTAATTACCTCTCCGCAAATTGATGCGCTGGTGCAGCGTACCTTAACCACGTTTGATGTGCCGGGTATTGCCGTGGCGGTGGTTAAGGACGGACAGGTAGTTCATCAGAAAGGCTATGGCGTACGCTCGCTGCGAACAGGCGCTAAGGTGGACGAGCATACCCTATTCGGCATTGCGTCGAACAGTAAGGCGTTTACGGCTGCGGCCCTGGGTATGCTGATGGATGAAGGCAAACTGACCTGGGATGATAAGGTGATCGATTACATCCCCGAATTCCGGATGTACAATGCCTACGTGACCGAAGAATTTACCCTCCGTGATTTGCTGACCCACCGCAGCGGCCTGGGCCTGGGTGCCGGCGACCTAATGTTCTGGCCCGATTCCAGCAACTTCACCATGAAGGATGTTATCCATAATCTGCGCTACCTGAAACCGGTTTCGGGCTTCCGGACGAAATACGACTATGATAACCTGCTCTATATGGTCGCGGGTGAGGTGATTGAGCGGGTGAGCGGAAAAAGCTGGCCGGAGTTTGTGGAAGACCGGATGATGAAACCGCTGGGTATGAATCGCAGCGCGGGTTCCTATGAGCGTCTGGCCGATAAAGACAATGTCATTGATGCCCACGCGCCGGTAAACGGCAGGGTGCAGGTCATCGACCGGGATAATTTTCGGTTTGGGTATTCGGCGGGGGGTATCAATTCCAGCGTGGCGGATATGAGCCGATGGGTAATTACGCAGCTCAACAAGGGTAAATATGGGCCTAATGGCCGCCAACAGCTATTCAGCGAGAAAATACACGCGGAGATGTGGAAGCCGCAAACGATTCTGCCGGTGTCCGATGCGCCCATGCCACCATACAACACGCACTTTGCCGCGTATGGCCTGGGTTGGAGGCTGAGCGATGTCAAAGGCTATAAGCAGGTAACGCATACGGGTGGCCTGGCCGGCATGGTGACGCAGGTAACAATGCTTCCCGAGCTTCAGTTGGGCATTATTGTCTTCACGAACCAGCAATCCGGCGCTGCTTTTAGCGCGGTGACCAACACCATCAAGGACAGTTATCTTGGGCTACCGCCCATGGATTGGGTTCGCCGGTACAGCGAGCAGGTAAAAAAAGGGCAGGCCGATGCCGATAAGCTTACCAAAGACATCTGGGACGGCATTGCCCGCGAGCAGAGAGCCAATACCACGCCGGTTGATTTTACCAGATTCGCCGGTACATACCGGGACCGGTGGTTTGGCGACGTAGTTATCAACCAGCAGGGAGGAAAGTGGTGGTTTCGTTCCCTGCGCTCGCCTAAACTGACGGGTGAGTTATTCTATTACAAAGGCAACACCTTTGTGGTGAAATGGAACGACCGGAGCTTCGACGCCGATGCCTACGTGACGTTTCTGGTGGATGAATCGATGCACCCGGCCTCCATTAAAATGAAGCCGATTTCTCCGCTTACCGATTTTAGTTTCGATTTTCAGGATCTGGATTTGCAACGGGTGAAGCCCTAAGGTGTACCCGCCCTAACCCATTATGAAGAACCTTATTCCCATTGCTTTGCTTTGCTGGGCAATACTTTGCCGGGCAACGGTTGCGCTGGGTCAGTCCGCAGCCGAGAACTACCCCGACGATCCGGCTTCCATCGAACAACCCGGCGTTCCCAAAGGCGAGGTGCTGAAGTTCACGTTCGACCAGTCGAAAATCTTCCCCGGCACCTGGCGCGAATATTGGGTCTATGTTCCGGCTCAGTATCGATCCGATAAACCGGCTTGTGTCTACGTCAACCAGGACGGTATCCAGTGGAAAGCGCCTACCGTGTTCGATAACCTGATTCATCAGGGACAGATGCCCGTGACCATTAGCGTTTTTGTGGCACCGGGTCGGGTGCGGGCGGCCAATCCGGACAAAGCCCTGGATCGCTACAACCGCAGTTTTGAGTATGATGGTCTGGGCGATGCCTACGCCCGGTTTATCCTGGAGGAGATTTTGCCCGCCGTCGAGACGCAAAAAACCAGCGATGGCCGGTCGATCCGGCTGTCGAAAAACGGCAATGACCGCGCCATTGGGGGTTCCAGCAGCGGAGCCGTTTGTGCGTTTACGGCGGCCTGGGAGCGTCCAGATGCTTTTTCGAGAGTGTTTAGCGCCATTGGTACATACGTGGGGCTGCGGGGCGGGGACCGGTATTCGACGCTGGTCCGGAAAACGGAGCCTAAACCCATTCGCGTGTTTTTGCAGGATGGCGCCAATGATCTGAACATTTACGCCGGCGACTGGTGGAAAGCCAACGAAGCCATGGAACGGGCCCTGATGTTTGCGGGCTATGAGGTCGAGCATGTATGGGGCGAGGGCGGCCATAATGGTAAACACGGTACGGCCGTTTTTCCCCAGGCCATGCGTTGGCTCTGGAAAGACTGGCCCAAACCCGTTACCACCGGAAAATCCAAAAATCAGTTTTTAAGTGATATGCTTCTGCCGGGGGAAGGCTGGCAACCCGCCGGATCAGCCGCGCAAGCCACCTCTAAAACGCAAAAACCCGGCCGCGCCGTCCTGGGGCCCAACGGCACTACCTATGTGCTGGCAAATACGACCAAACAGGTACTGGCTTATGACGCATCCGGCAGGGAAAAAGTAGTGGTTCGGGGCATCACGGGTACTGATCTGGTGGTGGCACACAACGGTAACGGCTACCTGCTGGCGGCCGACCGTGCTGACCATCGCAGCCGACTTTATCTGATCCGGCCAACCGGCGAGAAAATAGAGGTCGATGAAGGGCTGAATGGCGCAACCGGCATCGCCCTTACGCCGGACCAGACGCAGTTGTATGCGCTGGAGTCTGCTACCCATTGGGTCTGGATCTATCAGATCAATCCGGATGGTACACTTGGCAGCAAACAGCGGTACGGCTGGCTGCACGTTCCTGATACCGCCGAGAATGCCGGAGCTAGCGCCATTACCTGCGACCGGGAGGGGCGCGTGTACATCGCCACCCGACTCGGTATTCAGGTGCTGGATCAGCTAGGGCGCGTCAACGCGATTTTGCCGGTGCCGGGCGGACAACCTACCCGGATTACCTTTGAGGGTACCGATTTCAAAACACTGACCATCCGCTGTGGAGACAAACTATTCAGCCGAACGCTTACTATGCAGGGGGTGAAGCCGTACGAGGCTCCGGTAAAACCCGCAACGCCAAGGCTTTAACCGCTGCACGAACCTTATAGCTGATTAGCTGATAAATCCATGAGAGACAATACACTCCCGCGCCGTACCTTTCTGCAATCAACTGCCCTGCTGACGGGTAGTCTGATGGTGTCCGGTACCGCTTTGTCAAAAACCGCCCCCAATGCCCTGCGGCTGGGTGGTCCTATCTTCCTGAAAAGCGACGATCCCGCCGAACTGGCGCGGGAACACCGGCGGCTGGGCTACAGTGCCGCCTATGTGCCGGCGGTTGACGGGAAGGATAGTGCCAAAATCCGGGCGTTCGAAAAAGCCTTTGCGGAGCAAAACGTGGTCATTGCCGAAGTAGGCGCGTGGGTCAACATGCTGGATCTGGACCCCGAAAAACGGGCAAAGAACCTGACCTACGTGACCGAACGGCTGGCGCTGGCTGATGCCGTAGGGGCACTTACCTGCGTGAACATTGCCGGTTCGTACAACCCAAAAAAATGGGACGGTCCCGACGCCCGGAACGTGTCAAAAGAGTTTTTCGACGCGACCGTCGAAAACTGCCGGAAAGTAATTGATGCCGTGAAACCAAAGCGGGCTAAATTCTCCCTCGAAATGATGGGCTGGAGCCTGCCCGACGGACCCGATTCATACCTGAAATTCCTTAAAGCCATCGACCGCCCGGCCTTTGGGGCGCATGTCGACATTGCTAACATCGTTAACTCCCCCGACCGCTACTACAACAATACCGCGCTCATCAACGAGACATTTAAAAAACTGGGTCGCTGGGTCGTATCGGTACACGGTAAAGATGTAGTCGGAAAAGATGCCCATCTGGCCGAGACCATGCCCGGCCGGGGTGGCCTTGATTATATCACGTACCTGCGCAATGTCACCGCGTTGCCGCAGCCGGTGCCGTTTATGCTGGAGCATTTGCGCACGGCCGACGAATACACCGAAGCCCGACAGCATGTCATGCAGAAAGCAGCCGAGGCTCAGATCCCGCTGGCCTGATATCACCTTTTGACTTTTGATCTCACTATGGCCCAACAGCCTCTGGTAAGCCGGGTTTTTATATGGATTCGGTTCGGCTGGATTGGCTGGAGCGACTGAATTGTCTCATCAGCAACCGAACCAGGCCGTACAGGATTAACCCCAGGGATAGCGCAAAGCCGCCCCATTTCAGATTGGAAAAAACCATGCACAGGATAGCCACCGAACGCGACGCATCCGGGTAGGTGTTGAGCAGGGTCACGATACAGGCATTTTCCAGTAAGTCAAAGAGCATGGCCGCCACCGGAATCAGATTAACCCAGTAAAAAGGCGTATAGGTTCTGGACCGGAACAGCAGCGACAAAGCCACGCCCAGCAGAAACGTATAAATGACCGGATACGCTACATCGGCGGTCAACACGCCAAAGGCATAGTAGGGGCGGCCTTCCGGTCCGTACATAGCAACCATTTCCAGAATCTTATCGGGATCCGTATTGGCAATCAGCAGGTCAACGGGGCCGATGGCCTTACCCGCATAGGCGTTCAGATTCTCCTCAATTGTTTTAAGAAAGTACGCCGGAAAAACCATATAGAAGGGGATGGCCACCAGCAGCGTCTTCCAGGAGGCAATGCGGTAAAAAAAGGCAGAAAGGGTACGTGTCATAACGGTTAGGGATTTCAATCTGTGAATTTAAAAGTTTTTGTATAAAGAATCATAGGCTGCAGAATAACCTCGGCGGTATGGCAGTGGCGCTGACAGGTCTGTACCGTACGGGGATTTGTTCAGCTATCCGAAAATTCCCTTTAAACCCCAACGAAACCAAAAACTTCTGAGGCCGGAACGGGTTACTGTACCAAAACAAATACGATGAAAAAGAACCTGATTATTCGCATAGCCGGTGATTTGCAGGGTACGCTGTTTCGGCAGGAAGCCCGGCAAAAAGCCGAAAAGCTGGGCCTGAACGGTACGGCCCAATACGAGGAGGATGGCAACCTGCACATAGAGGTCGAAGGGGAGCCGGAGCAGCTCGAAGCCTATTTACAGTGGTGTGAGCAGGGACCGGAGGGGACCCGGGTCAGCCAGGTAGATGTGGAGGAAGGGGCGCTTCAGGGATACGACCGCTTTCTGGAGATGCGGTAATTCCGTTAGCCAGTCAAAAAAGGCGCAGGCTGACCAGCAATTGCTGGTCAGCCTGCGCCTTTTGCGTGCATCGTATAGACTTATGCTTCGTCGAAGGGTTACCGGTTTTGCGGTTACCCCCTTTTCTAGCCTTTGCTATCCAGCACAATAGCGGGTATTTTTTGTTCCGCCACCATCTGGTTAAAGGCCGGAACGCGTTTGTTAACCAGGTCTTTCAGCTTGGCGAGGGCTGCGTCAATCTGGCCCGCCAGCGACTCATATACGACGTACGATGCCTTCGTAGGCTTTGTATCCGCCGAAGCTACCGCCGAGGCTACCCCCGCCAGTTTGTCGTTTAGCCGGATAGGATAGGCCAGCAGGTCCTGGAACGCTTTCGCTTTGGGTTGCATCAGCGTAGATTCTAGCTGATCGAGTTCGTCCAGCATCGGCTTGGTCAGGGGTTTGAACCGGCTTACCATGGCAGTATCCTTCATCGCGTTCAGGTAGCCGTTGATCTGATTCCGTATCTGGCGGATCTGGTTAATGCCCCGGTGCGTTTCCGACAGCTTGTTGTTGATCTTCTGGATAAACGCAAACTGCTCCTGGTACTCAGCATCGGTGGTCTTCAGGCGCGGGTCTTTGCGGATCTCGAACGTTTGCTCCTGCACCAGCGAGTCGCCCAGCAGCAGCCGTACTTTGTAGGTTCCCGGAATGGCTTTCGCGCCGATACCCCGGCCGGTCCACATCACATTAGTGCCCTCTACGGCTGTGGCGTCGGGGTAGCGCATATCCCACACAAAGACGTTCATCCCCGGTTTGGCCGGGATCAGCCCCGGCCGCACCAGCGTCGAATCTTCGTAGAAGTCTTTCGAGATTTTCAGGGGCTGGCCTTTCCGGTCCTTCAGGCTGGAGTAGGAAATGATGCTGTCGCCGTTGGCGGTTACAAACTGTAGCTTCAGTTCTTTCGCTGGCTGGTTCTTCAGGTAATAGCGGACAAGAACGCCGTTTGGTGCATTTTCGCCCACCGTCGGGATGGCCTGCTGCACACTACCGCCCAGCATCCGGTAGGCATGGCGGGGCTTGAACAGGTGCATATTGGCCAGACCGGTTTTCTGCTTATCCATGATCTCGTGCAGCGGGGTAATATCATCCATGATCCAGAACGAGCGGCCGTGCGTGGCGACCACCAGATCTTTTTCCTGCTTGTGGATCTGCAAATCCCGAATGGGCGTAATCGGCAGGTTCTGGTTTAGTTTCTGCCACGAGCCACCATCGTTAAACGACACATAGATGCCCCGTTCGGTCCCGGAAAACAGTAGCCCTGGTTTGTTGGGGTCTTCGCGCACGACCCGGCAATACTCATCGGCCGGAATACCGGCGGTAATGGGTGTCCAGGTTTTGCCGTAGTCAGTGGTGCGGAACAGGTAGGGCCGGCGGTCGCCATTCTGGTACCGGTTGGCCGCCAGGTACGCTTTGCCGGGCATATGATCGGAGGGGTGCACGATACTCATCAGCGATCCCGCGGCAATCAGCGACGTGGGCGGGGTAATATTCTGCCAGTTTTTGCCTCCGTCGCGGCTGATGTGCATGAGCCCGTCGTCGGAGCCGGCCCAGAACACATTCTTCTCCACGGGCGATTCGGCAAAGGTGAACACCGTGGGGTAGGTCTCGGCCCCCGTGATGTCTTTCGTGATGGGGCCACCGGTTTCCCCCTGGGTTTTGGGATCATTGCGGGTCAGGTCGGGGCTGATGTCTTCCCAGGTGTGGCCGTTGTCGGTGCTGCGGTGTACGTGCTGCGAGGTAACGTACAGTACTTTCGGATCATGAGGGGAAAATACAATCGGGTAGGTCCACTGGAAGCGGTACTTCCGCAGCGACGCCGGGGCCCCCATCCCATATTCCGGATAAACGTTTACGACCTGGTTCTGGTCGGTGGCTTTGTCGTAGCGGGACAGGAAGCCGTCGTAGTTACCGCCATAGGTGATATTCGGGTTCGTCGGGTCGGGCGTGATGTAGCCCGATTCGGCCCCGGCTACGGGAAACCAGTCGTTCGGGCCGATGCCAAAATCGGTATTGCGGCTGGCGATGCGCAGCGAACTGTTGTCCTGCTGGGCACCGTAGACATTGTACGGAAAGTCGTTGTCCAGCGCCACATGGTAAAACTGCGCGGTAGGAATGTCGATATCGGAGAAGGTCGCCCCGCCGTTGAAGGTTACTTCGCCCCCGCCATCGTCGCCGATGATGAAGTTCAGCGGATTTCTGGGGTTCCACCAGATATCGTGGGTATCACCGTGGTGGACGGGTACATTCTGGAACGTTTTTCCGCCATCGTACGATTTCAGGGCATTGACGTTGAGCACGATGAGGCCGTTTTCGTTCTGCGGATCGGCGGCCAGCATCATATAGTACCAGGGCCGCTGCCAGAGGTTTTTGTCTTCGTTGATGAGTTGCCAGGTATTGCCGGCATCGTCGGAGCGGTACAGGCCACCCTTCGCGTTTTCGATCATGGCGTACAGTCGGTTCGAGTTGGCGGGTGATACCGTAATGCCGATTTTACCCAGCAGCCCTTTGGGCATACCCGGCCGGTTGTTCAACGACACCCAGGTATCGCCCCCGTCGGTGGATTTATACAGTCCGCAGCCGGGCCCACCACTGCTCATCGAATACGGGGTGCGGTAAGCCTGCCAGAGGGATGCGTACAGGATAGAGGGGTTGTTCGGATCCATCTTCACCACAGCCGCTCCGGTGCTGTCGTTCTTAAACAGGATCTTCTGCCAGGATTTCCCCCCATCTCTGGAGCGGAACACCCCCCGGTCCGGATTGGGCGCGTATGGGTTACCCAGCGCAGCCAGGTACACCAGATCCGGGTTTTGCGGATGCACCTCAATGTTGCCGATGGCGTCGGCCAGTTTCAGGCCCATGTGCTTCCAGGTCTTACCGGCGTCGATCGATTTATAGACGCCATCGCCGTAGGAGATATTGCCCCGGATTTCGGCCTCACCCATACCCACATAAAGAATATTGGGGTCGGAGGGAGCCACCGTGATCGCCCCCACGGATGAGGACTGGAAGGTGCTGTCGGAAATGTGGAACCAGTTGCTGCCGCCGTCGATGGTTTTCCAGACGCCCCCGCCAGTGGCACCGAAGTAGTAGGTGAGAGGTTGGTCCGGGTGACCCGCAACCGCCAGCGAACGGCCCGCCCGGAACGGACCAATATTGCGCCACCGAAGGCCGCTGTACAGTTGGGGTGAGCCCATTGATGAGGTGATGGCTGCCGCCGGTTTCCCTTTTTGCGCGGCTCTTCGGGTCTGCCCAAGGCCATCCGACGGGGCCGTCAGCCATAGCATACCCGTCAGCAAACAGAGGCCGGCCGATACGCCAGGTAAATACTGCTTCATAGGATTAGTTAAGAAGGAACGAATGATCTTTTGTCCAAATTACCGAAAAAACGAATGGCCGTTGACGGGCGGTTTAAAATTTTGCCGGTGGAAAGAAAAAATAACGCATTCTGTGCCGAGGCTGTATTTTCGGGCGGTGGAGACAGGAAGCGCGGAGAGTGGAAGGAAATATGGAATAACAAACGAATGAAACAGGCATACGCCATCCTGCTAATCAGCCTCTCGGTAAGCCTGGGGGCCTGCACCTCGATCCGCAAACGCTCGGATATTTTCAGCCTGAATCAGGTGTATCTGGTGGGCGGCCGGCAGACCGTATATGCCCAGGACAGGAACGGCACGGTGCAGCCCAAAGAACTCAGCCGGCCGGCCAAAGCCGCGCTTTATGAGCGGAATGATACCCTGTTTGCTGAATTTGTGACGGCTGCCCTGCCGTTGCCGGACCAGAATCCGCGTACGCTCGACCAGTCAGATTCCCTGGCCGTGCTGCTGGTACACTACCATGCCCGGCCAAACGGTATCGACGAAAAAAGCCCGTGGTTCCGTTACCACCTGACTTCGTTTGACATCGACCTCTTTACGGTGCCGTTTAAGTACCGGTTCGGGCAGCAGGGAAATCCGGGTGAGCTCACAACCACCCCCAATTTGGGGTTGTACACCGGTATACGCTACGATCTGGGGCGGCACCGCAGCGTGTATTTCCGGCGCGAGCGACGCTCCGAGATTCAGTCGTTCAGCTTCGGGGCGGGAGGCTTTGTCAGCATGGACCCGGTGCGGGTATATGATTACAACACTGGCGCGCAGGTGTCGAGCGAGTACGAGGCCCTGGGAGTCAATTATGGGGTGGCGGCTATTCTGGGCTACCGGGCCATCACGGCCGGTCTGGCGCTGGGCTTCGAGAACCTGGCCGACCGGAACAACCGCTTCTGGATGTACCGCAACAAACCCTGGCTGGGCTTGACCGTCGGTCTGAACATCAACTGACGGGCGGGTCAGGCAGCCATCGCCAGGCATTTCTTGCGGAGCTTATCGCGGGTGCGCTTGAGCCGCATCTTCACGGCCGAATTCCGGACGTTTATCTGCCGGGCAATCTCATCAATCTCCAGCCCCTGTACGTATTTCAGGCGCAGCACCTGCACTTCTTCCGGGTGCATGGTTTCCAGGGCCTGGTTCAGGGTCTGGTGGTTCGTTTCAATGATCCAGGCATCATCGGTGTCGGTGAGCGAATCGCAGTGATACTCCTCCAGTGGTATCAGCGTAGTACGGCCTGAGCGCCGGAGCTGGTCCATGCAGTAGTTGTAGGTAATAGAATAGAGCCAGGTCGAAAAGGTCGATTTTTCTTTAAACCGTTCCAGATTGGCCAGCACCCGCACAAACACATCCTGGGTGAAGTCCTGCGCCTGCTCCGGGTCTTTCGTCAGCGACAGGCAGCGCCGGTACACCTTACCGGCATAGCGGTTGTAGAGAATTTCAAAGCATTTGTGGTGGCTTGTCTCCAAATAGGCTCTGATGAGGTCTTCGTCTTTCGGGTGGGTATTCATGAGCGGTAGTGTTCTCCGTTATGACCATTGGTTGATTTGATTGTAAAGGTGAAACAATTCTCATCTGAGCAACTTAAATTGAAGTTAAGCTTTAGTTAACAAGCCATTAAAAGCAAATTCGGGGCTTTTAATGGGTTTATGCCGGGAAACCAACTGGCCCGGTTGGGTCATCAGATAATGATTTGCCCAATTTTTCGCATTGACATAGAGAATGAATTACCTTTGCTTTTGGGTTCCGGCCAGGAGGCTGGGGCCGTTTAAGCAAGACAATACCTATGGTTCAGAACGACGAATTAATCCGGATTATAGATCTACTCAACACAACCTACGAGGGCGAAGAGGCCTGGCATGGGCCGTCGGTGGTGGAGGTCCTGCGGGGCGTTTCGCCCGAGATGGCGGGCCGTAAAATTACGCCCAATACGCACTCCATTGCCGAACTGGTCTTTCACATGACAAGCTGGCGGATCTTCTGTGTCAAGAAAATGCAGGGCGACGCTACCTTTGACATTACCACGCCCGAAAAGAACTTTGGTTCACCCAACCAGAAGATCGACGCTTTTGAGTGGGAGGCCCTCCAGATGGAACTGAGTCTCAGCCAGGAGGAACTGATTAACGAGTTGGACAAGCGCGATGATGATGAATTCCTGGAAGACATCGTGCCGGGCCGGGATTATACCTATTACGATATGCTGCACGGCATTATCACCCACGACCTGTACCACGCGGGCCAGATCATGATCCTGAAGAAAGCGCTGACCTTTAAAGGCGTGGGCGGTAATTCCAGTCAAAACGGGGATGATGAGGATGATTTCAGCCCACGCTACGGCGACGCGTACGATATGGATGATTATTAGGCGGTATTCTATAAATCTTTACGTAAAGAGCCTGGGGTAATACCGGGCTTTTTACTTTTGCGGCATGAATTACTGGTTAGTCAAATCGGAGCCGGATACCTACTCCTGGGACCGGTTCGTCAGGGAAGGAAAAGCCGTGTGGGATGGCGTACGCAATTATCAGGCTCGCAACAACCTGAAAGCTATGCAAACGGGCGATCAGGTCTTGTTTTATCATAGCGTTACCAAACAGGCCGTAGTCGGTTTGGCTATCGTAGTGCGGGAGGCATACCCTGACCCAACGGTTCCGGATGATCCGCGCTGGGTGGTGGTTGAACTGGAGCCGGTGATGGCGTTAGACAAGCCCGTGACGCTGGCCCAACTGAAAGCCGAGCCGTTGTTGGGGCACATGGCGCTGCTGCGGCAGTCGCGGCTGTCGGTGATGCCGGTGCGGCCCGATGAATTTGAATTAATACTGGCGATGGCGCAGCAGCCCGTTGCCTGATTACCCCTAATACCAAGTTTTTCGCCTGGTCGGGAACCCCTTTTTGTTATCCATGCATGGCAGATTTGCAATTGTTAACTCCGGCGGGCTGGCCGGAATATGAGTTGATTGACTCTGGTAACTTCGAAAAGCTTGAGCGGTTCGGTGCGTACGTGCTGGCCCGGCCAGAACCACAGGCGATATGGGATAAGTCACTGCCCGACGCCGATTGGGAACGGCAGGCACACGCTACCTTCCGGCGCGATAAACAGTCGCCGGAGCGGGGTGAGTGGCTGAAGAAACCCGGCCTGCGCGATCCGTGGCTGATCGACTTCCAGCAGGCAGGCTTGTCGCTGCGGTTCAAACTAGCGCTCTCGTCGTTTAAGCACGTTGGTATTTTTCCGGAGCAGGCCGTTAACTGGACCTATATCTACAATAAAGTGAAAGCGTTACCCGTCGAGCGGCCGAAAGTGCTCAACTTATTTGCCTATACCGGCGGGGCTTCGCTGGCGGCACGGCAGGGCGGTGCCGATGTCACGCATGTAGATGCGGTGCGGCAGGTCATCAGCTGGTCGCGGGAGAACATGGAAGCCAGCCGGCTCGATAACATCCGGTGGGTGGTCGAAGATGCCGTCAAATTTGTGCGCCGGGAAGAGCGCCGGGGCAATACCTACCACGGATTGATACTAGACCCACCCGCCTATGGTCGTGGTCCCGATGGCGAAAAGTGGGTGCTGGAAGAGCATTTGAACGACTTGTTGAAGACCTGCGTGGCGCTGCTGGACCGGGAGCATTTTTTCTTCATTATCAACCTGTATTCGCTGGGTTTTTCGGCCCTGATTCTGGACAATCTGATGCGGCAATGCTTCGGGCAGCCGTCCAATGCCGAGTGGGGGGAGCTGTATCTGGATGACCGGCAGCAGAAGCGGTTGCCGTTGGGGGTATTTTATCGGTTTTCTTCGCAGTAAGCCGTATCTTTGTCCCGAAACTGGTTGTGCATGCGCATTGCGTTATTTATCTGTTTTTGCTGGCTCCTGCTGAGCTGCGGTAGTGAAGACCGCCGGCAGGCGCGTATTCCGGAAATTCCCGAACCGGGCGATACCAGCCGCAACCGGGCGACGCTGGTGGCGCTGACGCGGGCGATCAATCAGTCATCGCCGGCATCGGCCTATGCCAAGCGCGCTGCGCTGTACCTGTCGATGGGAAAGGTGCAGGAAGCGCTGGAGGATATCGACGAAGCCATCAGCCGGAACGGTAATGTCGGCTCGTATTACCTGGTGCGGGCTCAGGTACTCCGGGCGCTGCAGCAACCGGGCAAAGCGTTTGAGAGCGCCCAGCGGGCCGAAATTCTCGGGGTGGATACCCCGGCGATGTATACCCTGCTCGGTGATCTGCTGCAACAGCAGAACCAGTTTGAGAGGGCGCAGCTATACATTACCAAAGCGCTGCAGATGGCCCCTTACGAGGGAGAAGCGTATTATTTTGCCGGGCTGATGGCCGCCAAGCAGGGCGATACCACGCTGGCCCTGAAACAGTATCAGCAGTCGCTGAAGCTGAAACCCCGTTACCTGGAGACGTACAACCAACTGGCGTCGGTATACCGGGTAAAAGGTGATCTGAATACGGCACTGCGGTATAATGAGCAGGGGCTGGTGTATTTTCCCGAAAATCCCCAGCTTCATTATCGCCGGGGGCTGATTTTTCACAACATGGGCGGGCTCGACAGCGCATTGGTTTCATACCAGCGGGCGGCTGCCCTGCAGCCTAACATGTTTCAGGCGTATTTTCAGGCCGGGCTGGTGTATCATTACCTGAGAAACTATCCACTGGCGCTGACGAATTTCCAGCGGGTGCAGCAGTTGAAGCCCCAATACCCACGGGTCGATTATTTTATCGGTCACAGCCTCGAACAGACCGGTCAACTGGATGCTGCGCTGGCTTCTTATAATATAGCAATCAGGCTGAACAACCTGGATCAGGAGGCACAGGTTGGTATCTGGCGGGTGCAGCGCCGGAAGTCAGGACGGCTTTACGACAGCTACATGCTTGACCGGTCGGTGGTTACCGAGTCTGACCAGCAGCCGTCGGCGCCGGTGCTGGATACAGCGCGGGTGCGGATTTCGACCATCCAGCCGAAAACCAGGCTGTCGACGGGCGGAGACTCCCTCCGGACGCTGAAAACGATCGGACCTAATAAATAACTAAAACCCTGCCAACCGCAGAAAATATGGTTCCGTATCTGATCTAACACTGTTAGGCAGGTCGGAATAGCGAATAACAACCTAATTTCCGTAAGAAAAGAAAGATGAGTGAACAGGACATGATTCGGGTAATGCTGCCGGATGGGAGCGTTCGGGAGTACCCCAGCGGCAGTAGTAGTTTGGCCATTGCCACCAGCATCAGTGAAGGGTTGGCGCGGAACGTGCTGGCCGCTAAAGTAAACGGCGTGGTGCAGGATGCCACCCGCCCAATCGATACCGATGCGACGGTGCAATTGCTGACCTGGAACGATACCGAAGGGAAATCCACGTTCTGGCACTCCTCCGCTCACCTGCTGGCCGAAGCGCTCGAAAGCCTGTATCCTGGTGTGAAATTTGGCATCGGCCCTCCCATCGAAAATGGCTTCTACTACGACGTCGACCTGAACGGCCAGCATTTCTCGCAGGACGACTTCAAAAAGGTGGAAGACAAAATGCTGGAACTGGCCCGGCAGAAGAGCGAATACGCCCGTAAGCCGGTGCCGAAAGCCGAGGCTATTGCCTACTTTGAAGAAAAAGGTGACCCATACAAGATTGACTTGCTGAAAGACTTGGAAGACGGTACCATTACCTTTTATTCGCAGGGTAACTTCACCGACCTGTGCCGGGGACCACACATCCCGAACACCGGCTTTATCAAGGCCGCCAAGGTCATGAACGTAGCCGGTGCGTACTGGCGGGGTGACGAAAAAAACAAGATGCTGACCCGCATCTACGCCATTACGTTCCCGAAGCAGAAGGAACTGGATGAGTACCTGTACTTGCTGGAGGAAGCCAAAAAACGCGACCACCGCAAGCTGGGTAAGGAACTCGAACTGTTTGCCTTTTCGGAGAAAGTAGGGCAGGGGCTGCCGCTCTGGCTACCAAAAGGGACGCTGCTGCGCGAGCGGCTGGAGAATTTCCTGCGTAAGGCGCAGATCCGGGCTGGTTACTCACCGGTGGTAACTCCGCATATCGGCAGTAAGCAGCTCTACGTAACCTCGGGGCACTGGGAGAAGTACGGTAAAGACTCGTTTCAGCCGATTCATACCCCCGACGAGAACGAGGAGTTTCTGCTGAAGCCCATGAACTGTCCGCACCACTGCGAGATTTATAAAACCAAGCCACGCTCGTACCGCGACCTGCCCTTGCGGCTGGCTGAGTTCGGTACCGTTTACCGCTACGAGCAGAGTGGTGAATTGCACGGCCTGACCAGGGTGCGCGGCTTTACCCAGGACGATGCTCACATCTTCTGCCGGCCCGACCAGGTAAAGGAAGAGTTTATCAAGGTAATTGACCTGGTGCTGTACGTATTCAGATCACTGGGTTTTGAGGACTTCAGCGCCCAGATTTCGCTGCGTGATCCGGAGAACAAGCAGAAGTATATCGGGGGCGACGAAGCCTGGGAAAAAGCGGAATCCGCCATTGTAGAAGCCGCTGCTGAGCGGGGACTGCGCACTGTGACTGAACTGGGCGAAGCCGCCTTTTACGGACCAAAGCTCGACTTTATGGTGAAGGATGCGCTCGGCCGGAAGTGGCAGTTAGGCACTATTCAGGTAGATTACCAGTTGCCGGAGCGCTTTCAGCTGGAATACACCGGCTCTGATAATCAGAAGTACCGGCCGGTAATGATTCACCGGGCACCGTTCGGCTCCCTGGAGCGATTCATAGCCATCCTGATCGAAAATTCAGCCGGCAATTTTCCGCTCTGGTTATCGCCCGATCAGGTAGCTATATTGCCGATTTCGGAGAAGTACGAAGAATACGCCAACGAAGTGTTCTTCAGCCTGCAGGAAACCGACATCCGGGGGTTTGTGGATCACCGCGATGAAAAGATTGGCCGAAAAATCCGGGATGCGGAGGTCACCAAAGTGCCGTTTATGCTCATCGTGGGCGAGAAAGAGCAGGCCGAAGGCAAAGTATCCGTCCGCCGGAAAGGCCAGGGCGATTTAGGCGCTATGAGCATTCCGGAGTTCGTGCAGTTATTCCAGGAAGAGGTTAAATTATTAGTTTAACGATTGAGGTTTAACGTTTAAGGTGGATTAGCTTTGTAAACTTCGACCGTTAAACCTCAATCGTTAAACGTATATATTGCAGAGTATCAGCATTTTTTTTAGATTCCCGAAACTTTTGGTAACCCCTTACGTTATTTGAACAAATTTTCGTTTTTGAAACGCTAAACACACTCTATGGCATTACAGCGCAGACCACCCCGGCGCGTGGTTGAAGAACCTTACAAGATTAACGAACGTATCCAGGCCCGCCAGGTTCGGGTTGTTGGTGAGAATGTAGAACAAGGTATTTACGATATACAGCAGGCCCGGGCTTTGGCTCAGGCGCAGAACCTCGACTTAGTAGAAATTTCTCCCAACGCTGTCCCTCCCGTTTGTCGCATCGTCGATTACTCCAAGTTCAAGTACGAACAGAAGAAGAAGCAGAAAGAAATTAAGGCGAAGGCGCAGAAAGTTGTTATCAAAGAAATCCGTTTCGGTCCGAACACCGACGACCACGATTTTGATTTCAAACTGAAGCACGCCATCAGCTTCCTGAAAGAAGGTGCCAAAGTGAAAGCCTATGTGCAGTTTGTGGGCCGGGCTATTGTCTTCAAAGAGCGCGGGTTCCAGTTGCTCGACCGGTTTGCCAAAGGCCTGGAAGAGCACGGTAAGATCGAAGCCGAACCCAAACTGGAAGGGAAGCGTATGAGTATGTTCATCGCCCCAAAGGTGGTCGTTAAGAAATAAGTAGCCAGTTGGCAGTTCTCAGTCAGCCGTCAGGACAAATTCCGTTGACGGCTGACTGAGAACTGCCAACTTTTTTTCCTATCTTTGCGGCCTGTTTTACTTTTTTCAACACGTTAAGGGATTCAGTCATGCCTAAGTTAAAGACTAACTCAGGGGCCAAGAAGCGGTTCAAGCTGACTGGCACCGGTAAAATCAAACGGAAGCACGCCTTCCACAGTCACATTCTGACGAAGAAGACCACCAAGCAGAAACGGAACCTGGTTCACACTGCGCTGGTAGATGTTACCAACGAGCGCCGGGTAAAGGCGATGCTGGCCATCTAAATTCGTCTAGGAACGCAACGTCTGCGTTCTGGTTTTAAGTTTCACCCGACAACTGGCCATTAAAGAGTGGGCAGTGGGCAGGGTACAGTAGGCAGAAAAAGAGTGAACAGTATTCAGTAGGCACCGTTGCCAATTGAGAACTGAGAACTGCCAACTGAGAACTGCCGACTAAAAACCTGCCGCCAGCGTCAAAAAACAATTTAATACAATATGCCACGTTCCGTCAATCACGTTGCCTCTCGCGCACGTCGGAAAAAAATCATGAAGCTGGCCAAAGGATTTTTCGGCCGGCGTAAAAATGTCTGGACGGTATCCAAGAATGCCGTCGAGAAAGCTTTAGTATATGCCTACCGTGACCGGCGTCAGAAGAAGCGGGATTTCCGCGCCCTCTGGATCCAGCGTATTAACGCGGGTGCCCGCCAGAACGGTCTGTCATACTCTGCCCTGATGGGCGCTATTCATAAATCAGGCATTGAACTGAACCGTAAGGTGCTGGCCGATCTGGCCATGAACCACCCGGCAGCCTTTGCCGCCGTTGTTGAAAAGGTAAAATAAGCCGGCTTACCGGCAGCGCTAGAAACCCCAGTCAGTTGGCTGGGGTTTTTTGTTGTCCATCCATTCCGGCTACGGTGCCGGTGGTAAGAACAGGTATTTATACGCTACTCTCTGATGCGTTTCGGGTATATATTTGATACAGAAACCCTTATCCTGAAAACTCCATGGAAAATACAGCGCCGGATCGGCCGCGAAGCCTGTATAAAATGCTGGCTAACGGATACGATTACCTGAAAACCCAATATATTCATCGCTGGCAGATGCCTTTATCCCGCTCATTCGTTGCGGAATTAGGGAACCTGTTCAAAACGCTGTTTACCATCCTGTTTCTGCACCCTTATCTCAAGGTTGCCATACTGATGGTGCAGACCCTCTGGCTGATTATCCTGTTGCTCTTTCTGACTTACCTGCCGCTGTCGTCGATGGACCAGGCAACGGATGTTTTCAGCGTAATCGCAGAAGGGGAACGGCCTGGCTGGACTGTGGGGGCACACGCGGCCGTCTTGTTTTTTGCGCTGACGGTCTGGTTCAGCTGCCGGATGCTGTTTATCTTTTTCGACATCGGGAAGATCAAAGAACGGGTCTATAATGGCGTGTATATTACCAGGCCGCAGGAACACGCGCTACAGGGCCTGATGCGGTGGATTCCGCCCCTGCTCGGTTTGTTTCCCTTTTTTATCTTCATTGGTGGTTTATCCGGTCATACCGGCAGTAGCAGGCAGATCCTGGTCGTGCTGGTGCTCATTGCGCTTTACTTTCTGATTTTAAACCAGAATACCCGGTTTATGAACGAGCAGGATGAGGAGGTAACCGAAGAACCCGCCGGCGACAGTGTAATTGAGGTGCCAAAGGAGGAAAAGCAGGATTACCTGTCGTTGCGCAAGCATACGTTCCGGCAATTGCGTATCCGGTACCGGTTGCTGATCTATCTGATGTACTTAACCTGTATTTTGCTGTTCATCGTATGTACCGTGTTTCCGGTCAACCTGTGGTTTTCGCGGTCGGTGGGCGTAGTGGCCGGCATGTTCATGGCGATGAGCATGTGGGTATTTCTGGCGCACGCCCTGCTGTTGCTCGATCATCAGTACAAGGCACCCATTACCATTCTGATGCTGGGCATTATCCTTTTTTTCTGGAATACCAATAACCACCAGATCCAGACGGTTCGAAAGCCTTATTTTCTAAAAGAGAAAGCCGCAGAGCGATTCATACCGCATCACTTTATCAAATGGCTTGAGTACCGGGAGGCAGCAATCAATCAGTGGGTAGACAGCGCCAGGGCTAACGGAGAACGGACGGAAACGTATCCCATCTACATCATTGCTGCGGAGGGGGGTGGCTTACGGGCTGCTTACTGGACGGCGGCCATTCTGGGCCAACTCAGTAAGCGGGTAGATCATTTCTATGACCGGGTCTATGCGCTGAGTACGGTATCGGGCGGTTCGGTAGGGGCGGCTGTTTATACGAAGCTGTACGCCGATAGCCGGTTGGCTTTGCGGATCCGGACCGCAGAGGAACAGCGCAGGCTGGATAGTGCGATCTACAAAAGTGCAACCGGAATACTGAGTCAGGATTACCTGTCCCCGCTGACCATGGCCTTTCTGGTGCCCGATATGGTGCAGAAACTATTACCCGCCAGTGTTGGGGCGTTCGACCGGGCGAAATACATCGAGGATGCGCTGAGCCGGGCCTACGCTGATGGCGCCATCCGGTTTTTACCGGGTGAGCGGGAGCGGTATTCACTGGATAGTACCTTTATGAGCGTCTGGGAAGGTGAGAATATTTACCGGGTGCCGTCGATGTTCATGAACTGCACCCGCGTAGAGGACGGCGCCAAAATGGTATTGTCTAACCTGCTGATTCAGGGAGATGCCTTTCAGGGGGTGAACAGACAGGAGGTAATTGACCTGCAGGATAAAATTCATAAGCACATACCCATCAGCACGGCTGCCTTTATGAGCGCCCGTTTTCCGGTTGTTACCCCGCCGGCTACCGTGCAGGCGAATGATGCCAAACGCGCTGACTGGTTCAATATCGTCGACGGGGGGTATATCGATAATTCAGGACTGGAAACGGCCATCGCAGTCCTGACCAGTATATCCGACGCTCCCCGTTACATTGATCGGGTGTACACTAAAAAGGACTCTCTGAAAGCGAATCGGCTGCGGAAACTGCTGAAGCAGGTAGAGGTCCATTTGATCCTGATCAAAAATTCTGAGGAAAACGATGAGGCCCTTGCCCCAGTTCAGGGTCTGTATGAGATTAAAACTCCTCTGCTGGCGTTTTTTCACTCCTGGGACCGGCATATTGGCTCCAAATTGAACATAGCGCGTCAGTATCTGAAACTGGCGGCCAACCAGACGGTCCCTGCCGATTCGGCCCGGATCAAGGTTGACTCTACGCTGATTCTGTTCGATCTGGATCGGAAACAGGATCTGGTGCCGCTGGGATGGTTTCTGTCCAAGCGGGCGCAGCTTTGCATGGATACGCAGGCCGACAGTCTGCCCAATACCAATGCCTATAGGGAGCGCATCGATTACAACCTGAAGCATCTATCGTCGGCCCGGCGTGCTGGTCAGTAGCGCTGATAAACGGTTGCTTTTTGGACTGCTAGGTTTCTACGATCATCGTTTTCAGGCCGGCGCGTGTCCCGTCCGGACGGCGGCCGAGGAGGTAGAGGTCAATCTCCGTTTCGCCGACGCGGAAGAACTGCCGGTCGGTGAGGTGCTGTTCGATGGTGGCTTTTACCTGTTTGAAGGTTTCTGTACGGGCTTTTTCTTCTTCGCCGTACCAGTCTTTCTCTTCGGTAACGGGAGCCCAGAAATCCGCTTCCGGTCTTTCCTCAATGGGGGTCGCATCCGGAACCTGAAGCCATTCCCGAATCTGCTTATCTGTCAGCGGGCCTTCGTCAGCTGTTGGGCCGGTAATGAAGGTAACAGGCTCATCGGACTCGCTTGGGTAGTAGAGATCCGTAAGCAGCGGCTCAAGCGGCTCGTTCAACTGTGAGGAGTTATCGTCTGGCGACTTGGTATTTTCTTCTGGTTTTTTGTCTTCCATGTGCGGTTATTATTTGCCGACTCACGTGTCCTGCTTAACAAAAAAAGCCGGGGCAAGTTAATTAAATCTGATAACCCACATGTGGCATAATTTGATTTACTTGCCCACTAAACACAGTTAAATGTACACTCTAAACCAGCTTATATCATGTTAGATACGCTAATGAACCTGGTGCGCGAGCAATCCGGCAATGCTATTGTCAATAATCCGGCTATTCCCAATGAGCAAAACAACGTAGCGATGGATTCTGTGATGAGCGGGATTTTGGGAGGCTTGAAACAGCAGGCTTCGGATGGCAATATTGGCGGTTTGCTGAGTACCGTAATGGGGCAGCAAAGCACATCGGCGCAGAATCCGGTAGTCGGTGGCGTTATGAACAATGTTACCGGGCAGTTGGCGGAGCGTTTGGGCATATCGCCCCAGGTAGCTTCCAGTATAGCGGCTGCTGTGGTACCGATGGTCCTGAGCCGATTATTCTCCAAAGCAACTGACCCGAATGATCCCAGCGTAGATGTTGGTAATATCATGGCTACGGCGACCGGTAATCAGCAGGCGGCCGGAATGGATTGGGCCGGTATGGCACAATCGGCCATGGCGGATGGCAAGCTGGACATGAGCGACCTTATGCGCGTTGCCGGTGGTTTTATGGGTAGTGGCAATACCAACACTGGTCAGCAATCAGGGGGCGGTCTGGGCGGTATGCTGGGTGGCCTGTTTGGGGGTAAGTGAGGTAATCGATAAAAAGCAGGAAGGGGTCACAACTGGCCCCTTCTTATTTTTTGTCAGTTTCCTTGTCAGTCTCTTATCAACAAACCGTCATATTGGCCCGTGAGGTATTTTTTGTCTGTCAATCTGTCACAAAAAACAGGGAATTACTGGCATGGCATATGTCTTGTTGTAAACAGGATGTCTGTCACAGAATGGCCGGCAGCATTAACCACAGAAAGAAATTATAGCTAAACCAATAGTATGGGAAAGATTATAGGCATTGACTTAGGTACAACCAACTCGTGCGTGGCCGTTATGGAAGGTAACGAGCCGGTGGTGATCCCGAACAGCGAAGGCCGTCGGACTACCCCGTCTGTCGTGGCTTTTATGGACAACGGCAACGGCGAGCGTAAAGTAGGTGACCCTGCGAAACGTCAGGCGATCACAAACCCGAAGAACACTATTTCGTCGATCAAGCGGTTCATGGGTAAACGCTACAACGAAGTACAGAACGAAATCAAAAACGGATCGTACACCATTGAGCGTGGCCCTAACGATACGCCCCGCGTACGCATCGGCGATCGCCAATATACCCCGCAGGAAATCTCCGCCTTGATTCTGCAGAAAATGAAGCAGACGGCCGAAGATTACCTCGGCCAGACCGTAACCGAAGCCGTGATTACGGTGCCGGCTTACTTCAACGACGCCGAGCGTCAGGCCACGAAGGAAGCGGGTCAGATTGCGGGTCTGGATGTGAAGCGGATTATCAACGAGCCGACAGCCGCTGCCCTGGCCTACGGTCTGGATAAGACGCACAAAGACATGAAGATCGCCGTCTTCGACCTGGGTGGGGGTACGTTTGATATCTCGATTCTGGAACTGGGCGATGGCGTATTCGAAGTAAAAGCTACCGATGGGGATACCCACCTGGGTGGTGACGACTTCGACCAGGTAATCATCGACTGGCTGGCTCAGGAGTTCAAGAGCGACGAAGGCATTGACCTGCGTCAGGACCCGATGGCGCTGCAGCGGTTGAAAGAAGCGGCTGAGAAAGCTAAAATCGAGTTGTCGAGTTCATCGTCTACGGAGATTAACCTGCCGTACATCATGCCGGTAAACGGTATTCCGAAGCACCTCGTGCGGTCGCTGAGCCGGGCGAAGTTTGAGCAACTGGCTGATTCGCTGATTCAGCGGAGCCTTGAGCCTTGCCGCCGGGCCCTGAAGAACTCAGGTTTGTCGGCTGGTCAGATCGACGAGGTGATTCTGGTAGGTGGCTCAACCCGTATTCCGCGGGTGCAGGATGAGGTAGAGAAACTGTTCGGTAAGAAGCCGTCCAAGAACGTAAACCCCGATGAGGCTGTGGCCGTGGGGGCTGCGATCCAGGGTGGTGTCCTGACCGGCGAGGTAAAAGACGTCCTGCTGCTCGACGTGATTCCGTTGTCACTGGGTATTGAAACCATGGGTGGCGTATTCACCAAGCTGATCGAATCGAACACGACGATTCCGACCAAGAAATCGGAAGTGTTCTCAACGGCCTCCGACAGTCAGCCGAGCGTAGAGATCAACGTCCTGCAGGGTGAGCGCCCGATGGCGCAGCAGAACCGCCAGCTTGGCCGCTTTATCCTGGATGGTATTCCGCCGGCTCCGCGGGGTGTGCCGCAGATTGAAGTAACCTTCGACGTGGATGCTAACGGTATTCTGCACGTAACGGCCCGCGACAAAGGGACCGGCAAAGAGCAGAAGATCCGGATTGAAGCCTCCAGCGGTCTGAGCGACGCCGAAATCGAACGGATGCGGCAGGAAGCCAAAGCGAACGAAGAAGCCGACAAAGCTGAGCGGGAGAAGGTCGAGAAGGTAAATCAGGCCGACTCGATGGTGTTCCAGACCGAGAAGCAGTTGAAGGAGTACGGCGATAAACTGTCTTCGACCAACAAATCGGCCATTGAAGACGCCCTGGCGCAACTGCGCACCGCCCACGGTTCCCGCGACGTAGCGGCTATCGACACGGCTATGGAGCAACTGAATAATGCGTGGCAGGCTGCTTCGCAGGATCTGTACAACGCGACCAACGCCCAGGCCAACCCGGCCGATGGTGCAGCCGGTTTCGGTGGCAACGGTGCCAGCGGGAACAGTCAGGCCGATCAGCAGACGGGCAGCACCGATGGGAACGTATCGGATGTCCCTTACGAAGAAGTAAAATAAATAACACAATAGATAGTAAACCAAAAGCCCCTGCCAGTAACGGCAGGGGCTTTTGGCGTTTGGTAGGTATGTTTAGTAAATACTCTGTTTTAAAGTAGGGATTATTTTTTAGCGATGTAATACATTAGCTCCGTAAGGAGTAGCATTGCGGAGCAGCGCTTCAAAGACCGGCGCGTTGCGCTTCAGGAATCGGATAGCAGAAATTCTTACAACTGTCCAAATCGGCATAGTTCGGTTTGCCTTGGTGAATGCTTTTGTTTTAAAATTCAGTGTTTGCATAACGTTCTTTAATAAGCTGAAAACCAAGTAATGAAAATACAGGATCAGATTAATTGTTTTCGGTAAAGTAACATTGATTTTTATTTAAAAAATTTCGCTTTATTGAAAAAGTACAAATGCTACTTCTGATTAGTCCGTAAATAGAGAGATAGTTATAAAGATTCTTTAAAATTACCTTTGTCTGTTATAGCTAATTATAAGCTTATGGAGCACCATTTCACGACCACCAACGGCGTCCGGCTGCATGTGGTACAGGCCGGTCCGGTCGATGGGCTGCTGGTGATTTTACTGCACGGTTTTCCGGAATTCTGGTACGGCTGGAGAAAACAGATAACGTTTCTGGCAGAGGCCGGCTACCGGGTATGGGCACCGGACCAGCGCGGCTACAACCTGAGCGACAAGCCGGATGGAGTAGGAGCGTACCAGACCGATACCCTGGTTGATGATATACTGGGGCTGATCGATGCCTCCGGCCGGCAGCAGGTGTTCCTGGTGGGGCACGACTGGGGCGCTATGGTTGCCTGGCGGCTGGCGGCTAGGTATCCGGAACGACTGCATAAGCTGGTAATCCTGAATGTACCGCACTGGCGGGTGATGAAGCGGTTTGCGTTGCGGCAGCCGCGACAGCTGGCCCGTAGCTGGTATATCTTCTTTTTTCAACTACCCTGGTTGCCCGAGACATTGATTAAATGGAAGCAGTACGGGTTTATGGTTCAGACCCTGTTAGGCACCAGCCGGCCGGGTACATTCAGGCGGGAGGATCTGGCGCAGTACAAACAGGCTTGGGCGCAGCCAAACGCCTTTCGGTCGATGGTGAACTGGTATCGGGCAGCCATACAGAAACGCCCAGTGGAACGAGTTAATTCGGTTATCCAAGTACCGGTACTAGTTCTCTGGGGAAAGCAGGACCGTTTTCTGATGGCCGAAATGGCGCAATTGAGTTTGAATTACTGCACCGACGGACAACTGGTTTATTTTGAGGAGGCAACCCATTGGGTACAGCATGAAGAAGCGGCAGGGGTGAATATCGCGATAGTTGATTTTTTCGATGCTGGAAGGGTCTAATGAATTGTATAAAATATAGGCCGTTTTTTTTCTGTCAGCTGCGGGCCGGGTAGGGGAGAGGGGTTAACGCAAGGTGCTGCCTGCGTGGAATGTACCGACCATAAAGGCCATTTCCAGCCTTTATTTTACTTTTTCCTAAAAATTTTGTATATTTGTATACTAGCGCTACCACTTACCGAAGAGGTTGTGCTAAATAGGAAAATTTTGTGAAACTCCCCTCTCTTATATGACGGAAGAAACCAACGGCACGGAGGTGCCTAACAACATCATTCCCATTAACATTGAGGACGAAATGCGCGGTGCCTACATCGATTATTCGATGTCGGTAATTATTTCCCGCGCATTACCCGACGTACGCGACGGTCTGAAGCCGGTGCATCGGCGGGTACTGTTCGGTATGGCCGAACTGGGCGTCAACTACAACAAGCCTTATAAGAAATCGGCCCGTATTGTAGGGGAGGTGTTGGGTAAGTATCACCCCCACGGCGATTCATCGGTGTATGACACCATGGTGCGGATGGCCCAGGACTGGTCACTGCGTTACCCGCTGGTTGACGGTCAGGGTAACTTCGGCTCAGTCGACGGCGACTCACCGGCCGCCATGCGCTACACCGAAGCGCGGCTGAAGCGGATTGCCGAAGAAATTCTGAATGACATTTATAAAGAAACGGTTGACTTCCAGCCGAACTTCGACGACTCGCTCGAAGAGCCAAGCGTCATGCCGGCTAAACTGCCCAACCTGCTGCTCAACGGCTCGTCGGGTATTGCGGTAGGGATGGCGACCAATATGGCTCCGCATAACCTGTCGGAGGTGGTTGACGGTATCGTGGCGTACCTGGACAATCAGGATGTCGACGTCGAGGAATTGATGGAGATCATTCAGGCTCCCGATTTCCCGACGGGCGGTACCATCTACGGCATGACCGGCGTACGCTCGGCGTTCCGGACCGGCCGGGGGCGCGTGATCATGCGGGCCAACGCTACCTTCGAGACCACCAAATCCGGCAAGGAGCAGATCATCGTGACCGAGATTCCGTACATGGTCAACAAAGCCATGATGCTGGAGAAAACGGCCGCGCTGATCAATGAGAAGAGACTGGAAGGGATCTCGGCGATCCGCGACGAGTCGGACCGCGACGGTATGCGGGTGGTGTACGACCTGAAAAAGGACGCCATTCCCAACGTTGTCCTGAACAACCTCTATAAATACACGGCGCTACAGTCGTCGTTCGGGATCAACAACGTGGCGCTGGTGAAAGGCCGGCCGATGATGCTGAACCTGAAAGACATGATCCGGCATTATGTCGATCACCGCTTTGAGGTTATCACGCGCCGTACCCAGTACGAACTGCGCGAAGCCGAAAAGCGGGCGCATATTTTGCTGGGTCTGCTCATTGCGCTGGATCATATCGATGAGGTGATTAAACTGATTCGCGGTGCCAAAGATCCGGATGCGGCCAAAGCCGGTCTGATCAGCCGTTTCGAGCTGAGCGAGGTGCAGGCCAAGGCCATTCTGGATATGCGTCTGCAGCGATTGACCGGCCTGGAGCGCGATAAGATCCAAGGGGAGTACGACGAGCTGATGCGCGAAATCGCCGACTACAAAGACATTCTGGCCCGTGAAGAGCGGAAGCGGCAGATCATCAAAGACGAACTGATTGACCTGAAGGCCCGGTATGGTGACCCGCGCCGGACCAAGATCGAGATGTTTGCCGACGGAGACATTGACGACCTGGATCTGATCCCGGACGATGAGATGCTAATTACCATTTCGCACGAAGGGTACGTGAAGCGGACTCCGCTGACCGAGTACCGGTCACAGGGCAGGGGAGGAGTTGGTTCACGGGGCGTTGCCACCAAAGACGCCGACTTTACCGAGCACCTGTTCCCGGCCACCATGCACAACTACCTGCTGATCTTTACGCAGAAAGGGCGGCTATACTGGCTGCGCGTGCATCAGATCCCGGAAGGCAGCAAGGTGTCGAAAGGCCGGCCCATCCAGAACCTGATCAACATTGAGTCGGACGATAAGGTACGGGCAGTTATCAACGTGAAGACGCTGGAGGATGCCGACTACATCAACAATAACTTTATTGTGATGTGTACCGAGCAGGGCACCATTAAGAAGACCATGCTCGAAGCCTTCTCACGTCCGCGTCAGAACGGTATTATCGCTATTTCCATCGATGAGGAAGACCGGTTGCTGGATGTGGCGCTGACCAGCGGCAACAATGACCTGGTCATTGCGTCGAGTTCGGGCCGGGCGGTGCGTTTCAACGAAAACCGGGTGCGGCCGATGGGCCGGACGGCGGCCGGGGTGCGCGGTATTACCCTAAGTGAGGATGACAAGGACGACAAGGTGATCGGCATGGTGTGCATTAGCCGTGAAGATGCCCAGTTGCTGGTTGTATCGGAGAAAGGCTACGGCAAGCGTTCCGATGTGGAAGAGTACCGCGTCACCAATCGCGGAGCCAAGGGTGTGGGAACTCTTAAGGTAACCGAAAAGGTTGGTAAGCTGGTGGGCATTCTCGAAGTAGGCGATAACGATGACCTGATGATCATTAATAAATCAGGCATCATTATCCGGATGCCGGTCGAAGAGGTCCGGGTCATTGGCCGGAATACGCAGGGTGTAAAGCTGATCAGGCTGAACGAAGGCGATGAGATATCATCGGTGACCAAAATTGAACGGGACGACGAGGAGGGAAGTCTGCCGGCCAGTGAGGTAGCAACGGCTGCCGGGGCTGCTGATGGGGAGACCGGCGACGAGCCGACATCTGAGTTAACCGCTTGATATTCCCGTAAAATATACGGTACTTTCCGAAATTTCGTTTTTATATCAAAAGTCAACCAAAAGATTAACACATGAAAAAACTTTCGTTCTTCCTGCTGGCGAGTATGTTTTCGGCGGGAGTGTATGCTCAGGGCCTTGATGCTGCACTTGAGCAGAGCGTAGCAAAGGACAAAGAAAAGAGTGATAAGGCGATTACCGATGCGAAGGCCTCGGGCAAAGCAAGTACCTGGATGGATCGGGCTAAAACGTACGAAAGTATTGCCGTTCAGTTTGTAAAGCTGGATTCAAATGCCGCCATGGTAGCCTATGACGCCTATAAGAAAGTAATTGAGTTAGATAAAGATAAGAAGGGCGGCCCTGGTAAGCTGGCAAAGGAAGCGGAGACAGCCATGAAGGGGCAGGGTATGTACAATGCGTTTATGCAGACCGGTGCCGCTAAGTACCAGGCTAAAAATTTTGCCGACGCGACCAAACTGATGGCATTGGCCGGTGAGGTAATGCCAAAAGATACCACCGCAGCGCTGTATGCTGGTATTGCAGCCCAGCAGGCTCAGAATATGGCTGTGGCGAAAGAGCAGTTTGAGCGTTACATGACGGCTGGCGGTAAAGACCCCAGTGTTATTTATACACTGTCCAATATTTACCGCCAGGAGAAGAACGTAGATAAGGCACTGGCTACGCTGGAGAAGGGTTTGCAGGTATTACCGACGAACAAGGATCTTCAGGCGGAGCGGGTAAACATCATGTTGGCCGCCGGTCGGATGGATGAGGCTATCGCCAGTATGAAGCAGCTGGTAGAGCGTGAGCCCAACAACGCGCAGAATTTGCTGAACCTGGGTATCCTGTACGACAACTCAGCGAATGAGGCCGAGAAAGAGATCCAGAAGGTGAGTGAGAGCGTAAAGAAAGGTCCGGATCTGAACAAGCAGCTGACTACTCAGAAAGATGCGTTATCGGCCATGCAGGGTGAAGTGACCCGGTTGAGCGCCCGTGCCAAGAAGGAGCCGAAGAACGCTGATGTGAAGCGGCAACTTACGCAGGTGAATCAGATGATTACCGATAAGAAGGCTGAGATCGCCCAAACAGAGAAAGACATCCAGGCGCAGCAGAATCAGCCCAAGACGGGTGTTGATAATCCGGAGCAGAAATTGGCTGATCTGACCAAGCGTCAGCAAGAGTATCGTACGTCAGCGAAAGACTATTATACCCGTGCGTTGCAGGTAGACCCGAACAACTACGATGCTAACTTCAACATGGGTGCGCTGTACTTTAACGAAGCGGTTGCGATGAACCGTCAGTTGAGCAACATGGACATGAAGGAGTATCAGGCGAAAGGTAAAGAAGTTGAAGGCCGGGCTTGTGGTCGTTTCAAGCAGGCGCTGCCGTACCTGGAGAAAGCCAAGTCGATCAAAGATACCGAAGAAGACCTGAACGAAAACCTGAATAGCCTTCGGGATATCCTGAAGCAGTTTGAGGAGAAGAAGGTTGTTTGTGTAGAGTCTAAGTAACGAATAGTAGGGCAGCCAATAAACAGGCTGCCTTATTTTTACAAAATCTACTTAACATAATATAAATTATACAACTAAAGTAGTTCTTTTTATCCACAACTAATTCACACGTTATCCACGTGGAACACTAAAGTATTCATATATAAGGATTTAGGCTGAAATAGGCATTTTTAGGCCTTATTTTTACCTAATACCAGCGGAATAACAGCAAAAAAGACCGGCATCGAGCCGGTCTTTTTTGCCTTATCAATGGCTTGTGGATAGGTACCTGTGCACACACTACTGGTTATCGTTTCTTTTTTCCACAGTGTGCATTAGGTGTGGATTTTTTATTTAAAGTAAAAGCCCGACGGAATCAAGCCAACCCGCAACGAGTCAATAACCTGGCCACCCGTGCGGTACCGGTACACGTAGCCGTTTTGGGAAAAGTCACCGGCATACGCACCATAAATGGTGTTGGTCGCATTGTCGTAGCCAAGGCCGTACAGATTTTTCCGGATCAGTGGCGTGTCAATGGGTGCCGTTGCAGCAGAAACCGGCATGCTGTAAACGGCATTGTTGAGCGTAAAATACAGCATCGTCCCGTCGCCGTTGATGATGAGATTGTCGGGGTTTCCGTTAATGTTTTTGCCCCCAATGGTTATCCGTCCGACAATCTGTTTGGTGCTTGAATTGATCCGGATCAGCTCTGCTTTTGTCAATCTATCAGGACTGTTCCAGGTTGGCTTGCCGCTGCACAAGACCCAAATGTCCTGATTCCGATCGATGACCAAATGCGTGGGCACATCTCCTACCGTAATGGTTGAGGTTACGGCATCGGTTTGGGTATTTATGATACTAACCGTATTGTCGGTGTCAAATCCCCCCGAATTGGCAACGTATAAATCCGATCCCTTGACAAGCATCCCCTCCGGCCCGACTCCGGTCATAACTTGTTTTACTACTACCTTATTAGCCAGATCCACGACAGCTACGGATCCATTCGGAGAATTTCCCCAGCAACTTACGTATGCTTTTTCGTTTGACACCGGTACTATATACCGGCATTGATCTACTCCGGCTTCAATGGATCCAACAGATTTAAACGTATTTGCATCGACAATTTCAACCTTGTTGCTGTTGTTTACAACCAGGTACCCTCGTCCGGCCAGTTCGGTATACGATTGCAACACATCACCAATAGCCCGGCTATTCACCTTTTTGAAAATGTCAGGAGTAATCTGACCCGTTTGTCGATTAATAAAGCTAACTGAGGCATTGCCCTTGGTAAAGCCGCCTTCTTCGAGCACCAGAACTCCGCTCTCATAAGGTTCTACTGTCACTTCTGTATTCACTTTACAGGCAGATAGGCTACCCAGGAAAGCTGTAATAACTAAAATGTGGTGTATGGATATTTTCTTCATTATTATATTTAGAATTAATCTAATTAAAATTAGCGAAAAGTGTGATGTTATAATTCAAGCCCGGCATAGCCCGGTTTTCAACAGTCTGGTATGTTACATTAGTCAGGTTATAGCCTGAGAAAAACAATCGTAGTAACTTTTTACCCCAGTATATTTCCCGACTCAACTGAGCGTTTACCATCATAAAGCCCGGTAAAAAAGTACTGTTATCTGTTAATGTATACCGGCGGCTAGTATAGTTGGTCTGGATGCCTGCTTCCCAAGCCTTGTATACGAAGCGATTTTGCTGGTTTATAGTAACCAGGGGGGCATACAATAATTGATTACCCGCTGCAGGTGCGTGTGCCGCTCCAGTATTATGCGCCTGGCTGATCCGGTTGTAGTTGATGTGGAGTCGGCTAGTGAGATGTCCCTTGCCTGTACGCTGCCTGACAGAAAAGAACGTTTCTACCCCCCGGCTACGTACCGTCTGGAGGTTCTGCGCCGACCAGTAACCTTCATTAGCATTGGGTCTCCAGAGTATCCAGTCATAAACCAGGGCATGATAAACGGTAGCAGACGCTTCCCAATCAGATGCGGAGGTAGTTGATAGCGCTGATTTACTGGAAAGCAACACTCCTCCCTCCTGACTCCAGCCGGTTTCGGGACGTAAATTTGAATTTCCACCCGGTCGCCAGTATCGATCGTTCAACGTAGGGACCCGGTATACCCGTGACAGATGAACTTTAGCCAGCAAAGTTAGTTTATCACCGGATACCAGCTGATAATCTGCCCCCAATGAGGGGACGACCGGTGGATCAAAACCGGTAACCCAGCCTTTACGCAATTGACCGGATACCCTCAGGCGGTTGTTCTCATAGGTGGCCATACCATAGCCATCAGCCCGCCACTGATTCTGTTTAACCTGATAGGCCGGAACGTTAGCTGTTGCAGCTGCTCCTTCTACGCCGGCTTTGACTTGCCATATTGCTACGTGATCCCGCAGCTGCCATTGTTCTTCCAGCCGTAACTGGGTCTGGTTGGCTACGGAGTGGTCGTTGGTGCGGACAATGGGGTTAGTATAATGAATGGATTCGGTTGTGTGCCCTATCTGTATAAGCGAACTGCGCCGGTTGTGGCTGCCTACCAGGGATACAACCAGGCGGAGGGCATCGTCCTTCTGGGTTTCCTGGCCCGTTATGCCAATTCCTGGCTGCAGTTGCCGGTCGGCACCGGTGTACCAGCTGTTCAGGGATACATAGTACCGGTCGCCAAGCTTGCTATAAAGATCCTGAACGGCCGAGAACTGGCGTATACCAGCGTGTTTTTGGCGCTCCACCGGCTGCCCAAAACGCGAGGTGTTCCGGTAAGGGAAATTATTCTGTATATCCAGCCAGGCAAAGCCGGTTCGACCGGTCAGCCGAGCCAGATTGTTGCCATACCGGGCCGCAACTTGTACACCTTTCCGGCCAAAGCTGCCCGCCTGCACCGATGCCTGAGCGTTGAGGCCGGATTGCCAGTGCGGTTTTGAACTTAGTAAAACCGCTCCCGAAACGGCGTCGGTGCCCACTAATGTACTGGTAGCGCCCCACTGAATGGAAGCTTGGTCGAAGGAAATGGATTGGATAAGGGATAAATCCTGCTGCCCGAGCATGGGCGAATTGATGGATAGTCCGTTCCAGTTAACAGCTGTATGACCGGAGCCGGTTCCCCGAACAGACAGAACACTCAACATGCCGTTTCCGTAATTCCGGATGGGTATAGCCGAGAATTGCTCCAGCGCCTGACCCAGGTGAGTAAGGGTCGCAAGGTGTAATTGTGCTGAATCCAGTACCGTCACGGATCGACCAACGGTAAACGTTTTCTGGGCGCGTTCGGTAATACGGACGGTATCCAACGTACGATCAGAAATCATTTCCTGTCCGAAAGCCATTCCTGCTGAGGTCAGCCAGACCGGGATTAAGGAATGCAATCGAATTGTCCGGCCATGCCGTAGCTTATCCCGGTTATTGCCGGCTACTACCATATATAAAGTAATAAAGCATACAGTTCGTTGGTCTACACCCGAAACAATCGAACGTCGGAATCTATACGGCAGGTCTCCTGGCTTGCATATCGGCTGGTGCCTTCCCACCCAAACGGGCAGTGGCATGAAGTGTCAGAAGCCGACAGTTACTAGCATACAGTTGCGGGGACAGCACCGGTCTTGCACCGGTTTCCCTATTAAGCCCGGAAAACATGATAGATTCCGGACACCGTACTGACAACACAAAAGTAAGGAAACTTTAGCAGGTTTTATTCCGGAGAAAATTCACGAAAGGTTCCGTCGGTGTAAAATATCAAAATACGCTCAATTTTCTTATCCTGCCTGGGGGTTGTGGTTTCGGCCGCAGGTGGTGGCGTACTAACGGGTGTGATTTCAACCCGACGTTGCCGCGGAATGGCAGCGGATAAATTGTTTTCCCAGGGCGATACTGAGGCTGTTTCTTCGCGTCTGGAAACCGGTTTTGGTGCAGGATTTGCCGTGTTAGTTGACGATTGTGAATCGTCTTCGAGTATCCAATCATAACCCAGATCAGGAAAACGGCGGATTATTTTCTGAATTATATCGAAACTGGGTCTGTTCCGCCCGGAAAGAATATGTGAGATACTTGACCGTTGTACACCGATCTCATCGGCAAAGTATGAAGGAGATAAGTGCTTGTCAATCAGGATCTGTTTAATTTTGTCATTGATGTTCATGCTTGTAAATTTTATGTTTTGAAACAAAAGTAAATTTATGATATTAAATTACAAACATAAATTTATTATAATGTTAAATTAGATTACAAAATTAAAAAGCCGTGATTTAACAAGATAAATCACGGCTTTAAATGCATAATATTAATGTAAATTACATTTGTAATTATTTGGAAGTTTTATACAGCCACCTGGTTCTCGCGGAGCGCATCATTAAGAGATGTTTTTAGATCTGTGGATTCTTTCCGTTGGCCGATAATCAGCGCGCAGGGCACCTGGAAGGAACCAGCTGCGAATTCTTTAGTATAACTGCCCGGAATTACGACTGAATTAGCAGGCACAAATCCCTTGTACTCCGTGGGAGTTGATCCTGTCACATCAATAATTTTAGACGAGCCGGTGATCGTTACCCCTGCTCCAAGTACGGCGCGTTTACCAATGTGTGCGCCTTCTACAACAATACAGCGGGAGCCTATAAAGGCTCCGTCCTCAATAATAACGGGAGCTGCCTGTGGTGGCTCTAAAACCCCCCCTATTCCAACGCCACCGCTCAGGTGAACGTCTTTTCCAATCTGTGCGCAACTGCCTACGGTAGCCCAGGTATCAACCATTGTCCGCTCATCAACGTAGGCTCCGATGTTAACATACGACGGCATCAGAATTACGCCAGGCGCCAGGAACGAACCAAACCGGGCAACGGCCGGCGGCACTACACGGACCTTCTTTTCCTGGAAGTCGCGCTTTAGCGGAATCTTGTCGTGGAAGGTGAAGATACCCACTTCCTCAGGATTCATCTGCTGACTGATGAAATAAAGCAGGATGGCTTTCTTCACCCATTCATTCACCACCCAGCTATCGCCTTCACTGGCAGGTGGTGTGGCAACGCGAATTTCCCCATTGTTCAATAGGCTGACCACCTCGCGGATTGCAGTCAGTGATGAGGGTGCAGAAAGCAAATTTCTGTCGGTCCAGACTTGCTCGATTGTGCTTTGGTAAGACATAATAAGATAAAGAAAAAGTGTAGGTAACTAATGCTAACTGATTCAAAATCACAGCTGTTAACCTTATGAAAAAAAGCGGCCTTAAAATAAACAGAATTTTATTTGGACCCCCATAAAGACATTAGGAGCAGTTAGAATTAGTACGCTTGTTTTGGTTTTGAGTGCAATAATAAGGGGTTTATTGGAAGTGGGCTGTTTCTTAATGAATTTATAAGGTCGATGTAAGTTGACAATATGTCAATTAATATTGAGTGCAGTGATTGTCTGGCGAATTAGGCGTAGTTCGAAGGTCAAGCAAAGTCAAATGAATATATAAGGTTGATCAGAGAGTGTACCAGATAATCGAACCGATTAGCAGGTATGGTTATGAAACTGTCCTGGTACTTAACGCAGCTGTGCCGTTGAACGGTCGGTTGAGCGAAATGGACCGAGTATTAAGCTCGTGGCAAAGAAGTTGAAGGACGTGCCTATAACCGGCTAGAGTTGGTTTCGGTATTAAATAGTATTAGTTGGATTACTTGTAAAGCTCGGAAGCCCGGCTCGATGCCGGGCTTCCGAGCTTATAGGTTAGCGAAGTGGTTTGTGATACATTAAGTCTTTACAGAAACCTTAATTCAAGCCTTTAGCTTTACTTATTTCAGAAGAACACTTCTCTCCGATCCTTAAGGTAGAGCAATAAAAATAATTTTAGTAAAACTATATACTAATACCATTATAATTAGTAATTTTTAGCAAAATATGTTAACTTATTTAGTATAAATACTAAGATTTACTAAAATTAATGGTTTAAACATTAGTAAAATACTAACAATAAACAGTATTCTGGTACTACAGCCTTTACTATCTTTGAGCCGTAGAACCAAACTATATTATCGGAATGGACAAAATAAGAGTTGCCATTAATGGATTCGGCAGAATCGGCCGCTTATCATTCAGAGCTCTACTCGAAAAAGAAAATATCGAGGTAGTTGCCATCAATGATTTAACGGATAATGCCACGTTGGCGCACCTTTTAAAATATGATTCAGTGCATGGCCGGTTTAACGGAGACATTTCTTCGGATAACGATAGTCTTACTGTAAATGGCATCCGTATTAACGCTTACGCAGAACGCGATCCCAAAAATCTGCCCTGGAAAGATTTAAATATCGATGTAGTACTGGAATCAACCGGACGTTTTGTTGATGAGGTCGGTGCCGGTATGCACCTTCAGGCAGGGGCTAAAAAGGTGGTGATCTCCGCCCCTGCTAAAGGCAATATACCTACTGTTGTATTAGGCGTCAATGAAGATACCCTGACCGGGGAAGAAACTATCGTTTCCAATGCTTCGTGTACAACGAACTGCCTGGCTCCAATGGCAAAAATTCTGGACGATGCTTTCGGCATTGAAAAAGGATACATGACTACAATCCATGCCTATACCGCTGACCAGAATCTCCAGGATGCCCCACACTCCGACTTGCGCAGAGCCCGTGCTGCTGCCTTGTCGATTGTACCGACGTCCACTGGTGCAGCGAAAGCAGTAGGTCTTGTCTTACCTCACCTGAAAGGTAAACTGGACGGCAACGCGATGCGTGTTCCTGTACCCGATGGGTCACTTACGGATTTCACCGTTATTCTGAAGCGCGAAGTAACCGTAGAAGAAATCAATAACGCGGTGAAAGCTGCTGCCGACAATCAGTTAAAAGGTATTCTGGAGTATTGTGTCGATCCTATTGTGTCGGCTGATATAGTGGGTAATCCGCATTCCTGCATATTCGATTCAAAGCTGACGGCAGCGAATGGTAACTTTGCTAAGGTGGTAGGTTGGTATGATAACGAGTACGGCTACTCAAGCCGGATCGCTGATCTGATGACCCGACTGATGCAGACACAACCTGCGTAAAGTACAGCAAAAAGGGCGGCCATCGAGGCCGCCCTTTTTGCTTATAAACACCCAAAGCCAACGCTACCGGCTAATCTTAGTCTGCAAGTATTTAATGGAGAAGCCTTTGTTGAAGAACATCTCTTCATACTTGGTCTTGATACCGAGATGAATATTGTTCAGCGAAGAGTTATACAGGTCATAGGTATAGACCAGGCCAGTAAACCCATTTTCCGGTAGTACCGATAAGCTATAGTCGAAGAAATCGGTATTATCCGTCTTCAGGTGCAAACGTCCCTCCCGTGCCAGTATCGTGCGGTAAAGCGCCAGAAACGAGGGAAATGTCAGGCGATGTTTTTCCTGTTTGGCGCGGGGCTGAGGATCAGGAAACGTAATCCAGATCTCGTTCACTTCGCCGGCGGCAAAAAACTCCAGCAAATACCGGATATCAGCCCGTAAAAAAGCAACGTTGGTAAGCCCTTCTGCCAGAGCAGCCTGTGATCCACGGGCGATCCGATCGCCTTTTACGTCCACGCCGATAAAGTTTTTGTCAGGATAGGCTTTGGCAAGTCCAACCGTGTACTCCCCTTTACCACAGGCCAGTTCCAACACAATTGGATTATTATTCTGAAAATAAACGGTACGCCAGTTGCCCTTAATGGTCGTATACAGCGGCTTACCGGTTTCTATGACGTTGGGGCTTTCCCAATTCTGCTGAAAACGAAATAACTTTCTTCTCACCTACTTACAAATCTTGCAGTTCAGCTACCACATAGGTGCTGCCTGTCACTATTATTAGATCCTCAGCCGAAGCTGCTGCTACCGCTGCTGCCAGGGCGTCATTCACATCAGGAAAAACCTGCCCCTGCAACGCGGCTCCTGTAGCTTTCTGGTAAAGGTCATCGGCACTAAGGGCGCGGGGTGTATGCGCCTGGCAAAGATAGTACTTTGCCGTTTTAGGTAGGAGCGCCAATACCGATTCTATATCCTTATCCTGCACAAAACCAATAACCAGGTGTAGCTGCCGGTGAGGAATTCCCTGGATCATCTCCAGCAGGCTCTGAATACCCGGCTTATTATGGGCGGTATCTGCTACTACATACGGGTGTTGCCGCAATACCTGCCAGCGGCCCTTTAGTCCGGTTAGCCTGGTCACTGAACCCAAAGCCGTTTGTAGTTGCTCATCCGTAACCGGAAACGTATGCTGTAAAAGAGAAACGGATTGCAGCACGGCCGGCAGATTATGCAATTGGTAGTGGCCCAACAAATCAAGCTCAAACCGCATTGGTTGCCCATACGTTGATCGCTCAAGAACCTGAATCTGCCGCTTACCTGCTTGTATACCCTGATCGGTTATATCGTAGCGCTCCTGGGCAAAATAAACAGCTGCCTGCTCCTGCTCCGCTTTACTACGAAAAACGGCTTCCGTTTCCGAATGCTTCTCTCCTATTACTACCGGTACTTGCGCCTTTATAATGCCTGCCTTCTCGAAAGCAATCTGTCCCAGCGTGTCGCCTAAAAGATCCATGTGATCCCAACCGATATTGGTAATGACCGATAGCACTGGCTTGATAATATTGGTCGAATCAAGCCGCCCGCCCAGGCCCACTTCAATTACGGCGATGTCGACAGCCTGCCGGGCGAAATACTCGAAGGTCATGGCAACGGTAACCTCAAAGAACGATGGGTTTACTTCTTCAATCAGGTTTTGGTACCGGGTCACAAACTGAGCAACGTCCTCCTCCGGGATAGGGTGTCCGTTTAATCGTATACGCTCGGTAAAGGATTTTAAATGGGGGGAAGTATAGAGCCCAACAGTGTACCCGGCAGTCTGGTAAATGGCTGCCAGCATATGAGAGGTACTGCCTTTACCATTGGTACCTGCCACATGAATGGCCTTAAAACGCGTGTGCGGCTGTCCCAGAGCCGCACACAGTTTCTCGATATTATCCAGGCCTGGTTTTATAGCCCTGGCCCCTATACGGTGGAATACCGGCAGCCTATCGTACAGATAAGCCAGCGCTTCCGAATACTGCATTTATCTGGATTTAATAATAAACGTTATGGTTCCGGTAGAAACCGGTGGCGTCACTGACGATTTAGGTATCAGGCGCAGCCGCTCTACCGCTTTACGGTATACTTCAACGACCGACGGACTTACGGTCGTCTGCATCGTCCGTACCGAAATAATATCTCCGCTCTGATCGACCTTTAGTTGAAAGACAATTTTACCGGTCTCGTCGGAGTTATCATTTACGTTTGGACGTCCCGCCAGTGACCAACCCGACACATCGAATGCTACCCCTGAACCGGTCCCCCCCGGTGTTCCGTAAAGCCCTTTGGCATCCACTTTACCGTTGGGATTTCCCTTATCTCCGACACCACTGGCGTCATCACCGTTATTGTTACCGCCCTCACCAGCAGCCCGCCCCACCGTACCGTTTGACCCTCCTCCCCCAGAGGTACGCTTAAATAGCGCATTTGGGTCTACGCTTTCTACCTTCTTGGCTGGTTCAGTTTTTGGAGGAGCCGGGGTTGGCTTCGGGGCCGTTGCTTCTGCTTTTTTGGGCTCAGCTTTTTCCGGTACACTGACGGGACTCTCCAATTTACTGGCGATTACCGGCTTTTCGGAAACGACTTTGCTGGGTTTTGCCTGCTCCACTTTAGGCACGGGCGTAATTGGCGTTTTTTCAACACGGGGCGTGGTTGTAATTTTAGGGTTAGGCTTGTTCTCCGCCCGCTTTACATCAACCGCTCTGGGCGAGGGACTGGGCTTATTAAACGTCTGCACATTGCCGCTACCCACTGCATCCGTCCCGAAATTAACCTCCACCAGATCAATCGGTGGCGGTTGTGGTTTTATAAACGAAAGTTTTACAAACAACAGGATCGCCACCAGGAGCAGGTTGAAGGCAAACGAGCCGGCCAGCGCCATGATGCGAACTTCTTTTTCGTTTTCAAATGCAGTGCGGTTCATTAAGTACACATGGGTCTTGCAGTACTAACGCGAAAATCGGCTTTTTCGTTTATGAAACAAGGGAAAGGGGAAATAAACGTGAAAAGGAAAATGTAAAGGTGAATCTAGCAAAAGACAAGTGGTATCACAATACTCCAAGGGCTGAATAGGCGGCCTCCACGAACTCCGGACCACGATTCCCACCCATACCACCTTCCATGCGGTTCATCACGTAGCTGATACTCATCCGGCGGTCAACATCAACTACGACAATCGAGCCACCCCATCCACCCCAGGTACACACGCGTCCGTCGGGCAGGTAAGGGATGCTCTCATTTTTTAGGGCATAGCCAATACCAAAACGAAGCGGGGCACCAAGCACCAGGTCTATCCCGTTGGACTGCTCCTGAAATATCAGGTCGCACGTACCCGGCCTTAGAAGCTGGATACCATCTACTTCACCACCACATGCAATGACCGACGTTAGGCGGGCAAGAGAACGGGCATGACCATGTCCATTAGCGGCACCAATGTCGGCTTGTCGCCACTCGGGTGTCCACGATATTGTGGGCTCCCAGGCGGGTCCAGTAACTGTCCGGTATGCTATACTGTCAGGATTTACCGCATGAATATCGGCCGGTAGAGGGCCTTCGAAGGGAATCACATTCGCCACCCGGTGGAACTGGGATGGCTTAAGGCCGATGTGGAAATCGGCACCCAAGGGTCCGGCTATTTCACTGGCGAGGAACTCCCCCAACTTCCGGCCGGTGATGCGACGTATCACCTCGCCTATCAGATGACCAAAATCCCGGTCGTGATACCCTGATGCAGTACCCGGTTCCCACCATGGTGCCTGAGTCGCCAGCATGGCGGTAGACTTTTCCCAATCGTAAAGGTCTGCGACCTCGACCGGTTTTTCCCAACCGGGCACACCAGAGGTGTGTGACAAGATGTGACGAATCTGAATTTTCTCTTTGCCGTTAACCCCAAACTCGGGCCAGTAGTAGGCTACTGGCTTGTAGACATCGAGGTCTCCCCGGTCTACGAGCACCAAAGCAGCAAGACTGGTGACCGTCTTTGTGCTCGACCAGACGTTGGTAATAGTATCGGATTGCCAGGGAATAGTTTTATCTGAGTCGGCCCAGCCAGCCCATATATCGACGACCATATTGCCATCCAACGTGACCGCCACCGAAGCACCAACATCGGCTCCTGAATCAACGTTGGCACTTAGTCGCTCAGCGATTGCGCTGAATCGGGAGTCGCAACTACCGTGGATATCTGCCATTCATGTGGCGTCTAGTATTCCATAATCCAGGCTTCCAATCCGGTAATTTCAGAAACCTCATCAAGTTTTCCTACAGCATCGAACCGGTTGGCACTGCTGTAGACACCGACTTTAAAAAGCTGACCTTTGCGCATCGGTTTTATAACGTAGGCATCAGTATATCCTTCTTTCCGCATCTGCCGCTGAAAACGGCCGGCATTTAAACGGTTGGAGAAGCTACCGGCAATCACTATAAAATGAGGCCGGACAATAGCCGATTTTGTCTTAACCTCATTTTCGCTAACGTTTGTCACCGGTACCGTTTTAGCTGCTACAGGTGCCGGTTTCTTAACTTCTGCGGCAACAGACGGAACTACCGGAGGGACCGTTTCATGGGGTTCGGCCATCGCTAGCAGCTTATCCGATGAAACATCTGCCTCTGTCGTTGGGGGCACCACTGTCTTTACGGGTTCTTCTACCGGTTTGTTAAAAATAAAGGACATCTGGAACAACGAAGACGGACTCAGACTGCTCTGCAATGGTCCCTTTGTCTGTATTACCGAGAAATAACTAATCCCCGCCAGTGCGCCCACAAAAACCGCAGCGGCAACCCATGGCCAGTATACACGACGGGGCTGCTCATCCTGCACTGTACGTATAACTTCTTCGGTCTCGATAGCATCGGACTCGGACGTGGTAACAACAGGAACGAGCGATACAGGTTCGGTCGTTGTCTGCTTTACCCACTCGCCTACCTGAAGCGGTTGCATCCCATACACCTCTCCGAGGAAGTTGTGGCGCAATTCCGGATCAAACTGAAGCTTTCCTTCATCGTTCTGGGTGAACAAGCCGATACCCTCCAGCGATAAACTACCACTCTGCCGTACCTCCAGCTTGAGTTCAGACACAAACGCTGCGATATGCCGCTGAGCATCCTCCCGGCTACAGCCTTCGTGCAGCATTACGTAATTGGTCAGGATGCCATCGTCGAGCCGCAGGGCTTCGTTAAAAGCCAGCTTCTTACGCGGAGGCATATACAGGCCGGTTGCTTCCACAAAGGTGGCCGGCAGCTGGTGGGTCAGAAAAGCCCCCAACTCCGGTACGACAATACAGTCGTACTGGTACAGCAGTTTTTTGACGTAAGCGCTTACAGGTGTCATGGCAGGTACAGCAACCGGTTATGGTTTAGAACGAATATGAAATTCCTCCGAGAAAGTTAAGGCCTTGGACCTTATAATACAAATACCGTTCGTAATTCTGACCAAAGACATTATTTAACGACACGAACGCGGAGAACTGCTTGCCTAAGAAATAGTCAATTTTGAAATTCAGGTCAACGATGGGTTTCAGCGTTATCGCTTCTCCAGACACAAAGTTCTTAGCCCGGATACCCTCGTAAAAATACAAGTCGGAGGTGATGAATAATTTTTTGTTGAGAATGTAGGAGTTTGACCACTGCCCTGCGATGCGCGGCCGGTGCCAGGCTTCCTCCAGCCGGTCGAGGCCGTACCGGAACACATCGCCTTTCAGGATGGAACGGAACTTGTCTTTCTGGTTGTACCCCAATTGGGCAGAGATTGTCAGCACCCTGGCGGTACCGCCATCGTACAGCGGAAAGAACTTAGACGTATCGGGCCAGGTATTGTTGTAGACGTAGAAATTCCGGTACTGCGCATACGATACCTTACCTTCGTAGGTGAAGCCTCCCCCCAAATCTCCTTTGGTTCCACCGTAGATATCCGACAGCTTAACAGTGTTAGATAGTAAGGCTTGTGGTCCTATCCATCTGTTTTCTCCTAAAAACGTGCGTAACGTGTTTCGGATCACATCACCGTCATGCCCTATATAAAAGTGGATATTTCCCGTTGGGACGAAATCAATTTCGCCCACCGGAAAGCCATAGGTCTTGTTGATGCCCTGCCGCTTATCAGTCTCGTTGGCAGCCGTCAGGCCGATCATGGCGGTAAACCGGGGCGAGGTGTACTTGAAGGCCGGCTTTACCCGGTAAACATTCCGGTTATCGACCGGCCCGTCGGTGCGTTGGGTCACATAGGCGTCCGCCCCAACGAGGGCTACAAAATTATCGGTGATGCCCACAGACCCGTTGAAGTTTGTTCCCCAATCAAACTCACTGGCGTTATAGGCGTCGCGCAGGGAGTGAATCCCCGTCTTAAGCGAATAATCGATCAGGTTCTCGGGATCTACGTTTTCGATACCGACGCTGACATTATACGTATTCAGGCGCTGCCGGATCGTTTCCCGGTCAACGCCTTCGGGTAACCGACGGCCGTAGAAATAATACTGATCCCGGTTATAACCCAGCGTTCCGTTCAGCTTAAACTGGTCGGTCAGGTACTTACCGGTTAGCTTAAAGCGGGTATCGCTCTGGGCAGAGTTCTTACCATCAACGGGGCCAATGGAGGAGGACAGGTGCCGCAGCGATCCTTCCACGCCATAGTTTGGCTGGTTGTGGATACCCACAAAGCCTTCACCGTAAAAGGTCCCGTAATTACCGGCTCCCACTTTCACGTAGTTATTATACACCGGATTCTGCTCCGGCTGGGTAGCCGATACCGGCAGCGCATTCAGGTTTATTCGTGGGTCACCAACGGACAGCTTCCGATCCTGAAATTCATACGTCAGCTTCCGCTGCTCATTCGACTGCTTCACCGACGGCACCTTATTGAAAATCCGGTTGGCCGGCGGCAGTTCGATGCGCCGGCTTTTCTCCACCGTGATTTCCTGGTTTTCGACTTCCCCTTCCCGCACGGGTGGACGCGTAGGCCGGGGTTGTTGCTGCGCTTCAGCGATAATAGAGGCAGAAAGGAGACCAGCCGCCAGGGTTAACTGGGTCAGCCGGACAGTCCGGATGCTTCGAGGCATAGGGTTATATACGGTCAATCGTGTGGTTAGTTTCGTTCTTCGATTGCTTTTAACTTCTGACGGGCTTCGTCGACAATTTCCGGTTGGGTAGCATTTTCAATGATGGAACTCAATACTGCCCTGGCCTGGGCAATCTCGTTCAGGCCTACATTGTTGTCCGCGACCAGCAAAAACGCTTTCCCTTTCCAGTACTCAAACTCGCCAAACTGCTCGTTAAACTTCAGCAGCGTTGCAATCGACTCCTTATACTTCTTTTGTTTGTACTGGATATCCCCAATCAGGTAATTCGCTTCGGCACCGTTTACGTCTTTCGCCAGGGCAATGGTTCGCTCAAATTCCTCCTGCGCTTTTTTCTGGTCCCCCTTCTGAAGCGCGGCCTTACCCAAGGCCAGTTGAGCCCGGTTCTGCGCTCCCGGTACCACACTACCCGCCGTTAAAATTTCGCGGGCGTAATAGGTTACCGAGTCCGGCTTAGCTCCAGCCATGTAGGTATCCATCAGCCCCAGCATGGCCGATACCTGATCGTTCTTGGTCCGGGCCTGTCCCAGCACGACCTGATAGTTCCGTACCGCCCGCGCATAGTTTCGCTGTGCCAATTCGATTTCGGCCGCCCGGCTGGCTGCCCGCACGGTGAAGTCTGAATTCCGATCATTAATAATCAGGTAGTAGTACCGAAGTGCATTGGCTGCATCATTAGTTCGGTTGTACGAGTCGGCCAGGTAATAGCGGGCTTCGCTGGTACTTGGGCTAGCCGGATACTCCTGCATAAAACCAGAGAGTGCCTGGACAGCCTGAGGATACTTCTCACTGAAATATAGACTTTTAGCGTTCTCAAACTCAACCTTTTCTACATCGGTACTCCCTGGATTGGCCTTCTTGTACTGCGCCAGTTCCCGGCTGAATTCCTCCGCCCGGCCGGCATCGCTCAGGGCATTTTGCAGACCCAGCAAGGCGCTCTGCGCTTCCGGGCTGTTTCCGTATTCGTTCAGAATCCGGCGGTAATCAGCCACAGCCTGATCGTACGTTTGCAGGTTACTGTAGGCAATGGCTCGTTTTAAAAGCGCCTGTGGAACCAGGTCACTCTTTGGCTTATCCTGGATCAGCCGGGTAAATCCGCGGATGGCCACCTGATACGATCCTTTTTCGAAATCAACATTTGCCGCCTGAAACAACGCATCGTCGGAATATCGGGAGTTGGGATACTGCCGCTGAAGTTTATCAAACATGGCCTTTGCCTCCTCCGTCCGATCCATAAAGCTAAGGATTCGGGCTTGTTGGTAGGTAGCATATTCTTTATCAACCCGACCCTGCGCTATGGCCTGGTCGTAATACCGCATAGCTTCGTTATACTGCTTGTTGGCCAGGTAAGAATCGGCAATCCGCACCACGGCATCGCCAATCATGCTTGGATCTTCAGCGTTTCCCCTGCTGATAAAATCTTTGAAATATTGAAGCGCTCGCGTGTAATCCTTCTTATTATAGTAGGCATAGCCCAGCGCATACTGGCTTTTAGCACCGAAATCACCGCTACGCGCTACCTGACTGTATAACGGAATGGCTTCATCGTATTTTTTCTGGGCCGAAAATGATTCTGCTTTCCAGAACGTAGCCGCGGTGCGAAGTTCAGCATCCGTCGGGTTTTGCAGCGATTTGTCAAAGTTCTGAATGGCCTGGGCGTATCGCTCGGCATTAAAGTCATTCACGGCCTGGTTGAACGTCAGCCGCTGGTAGGTCGCGTTGATCTTTGGCGTCCGGCGCTTCAGCCCTTCAATGTAGGAAATAGCGGCCGGGTAGTTATTTGAAGCAAAGTACGCTTCGCTGATAAGTTCGTTGGCTTCGTTCTCGAATTTGCTATTCGGATACCGGCGCAGGAACTCGGTCAATAATTTAGCCGCATCACCCCCATTGTTCAGATCCAGCTGTAGCTTGGCGTGGTTGAAAGCAGCCTCCTCCTGAATGGCCGGGTTGAACGGCAACCGGCTCGCCTGGTCGAAAGACGTTAGCGCGTACTGCGGATTCTGCGTTTGCAGGTAGCTGATTCCTAACGTATAGGCCGCGTATTGCGCCGTAGTGTCTTTTCCGCTGGATACCTGCTTCAATTGAGCAATGGCATCGGGGTAAGCTCCGGTTTTAAACAGAGACTGACCGTACCGGAACCGGACCGCGGCCGGCACCCGTACATTTTTCGCGGAGAGATACTGCCGGTAGTAAGGAATGGCTTTGGCATAATTCCCCTGCTGATAAAATACCTCCGCCGTAAACAGGGCGACCTCCGGCAGAGCACCGGCCCCTCCGCGACGAAGCAGCGGTTCCGTATACGCCAGCAATTCGTCGAACCGCTGTTCCTTATATAAGGCCTGCGCAATCCAGCCGGGCACCTCGTTCTGGTAGGTGGGATTTTTCTCTACCCGACGGAAATCGCTGACCGCTTCCCGGAAGTTGTTCTGCCGGAAATTTATGACACCGGCATAATAGGATGCTGCCGGGGCCACCGACAACTGAGAATCCTGTTTGATCGTATTCAGCAAAGGCAACGCTTTCGGCAAGTTCTGCGTATTGTAATACGCCATGGCCAGTTTAAACTTGTTCTCCGCCTGCTGGGTGTAGTTATTATTCTGCTGAACGGCCTTCTCCAGGAAACTGATGGCCCGGCCGTAATCTTCCTTGTTAAAATAGTAATTACCCAGGTCAGCATAAAGCTGCCCGGCTCTGGGGTGCTCGCTGTGGTTCTTCACAAACCTGTCGACCATTACCTCGGCTCCCGGCTCATCAATGTACAGGCTGGTGAGGGCGATGTAGTACTCGGCCGAAACGGTATTCTGGTCGTTGGTGTTCAGCACATTTTTCCGGCGGTCGAGGAATTGCTGGAACTCGTACCGGGCTGCGGCATAGTTATCTTTTTCAAACAATTCAACGCCTGTTCGGTAATGATAATCAGGCTCGGTATAACTAAGGGTGCGCTGGGCCGATACGGTAAAGGGAGCAATAAGCGTCCCGGCAATCAGGAAAGTTCGTCGTAACTGAATCAAGGAGGATAGTTGCATAGATTACACAAAGGTTGTGAATCCTTTGAAAGCATTGTAGTTTCGCCGACATTTTGAACAGACTGCGTAAGCCAGCCCTGTCGGATTACGTTAAAAACGAAAGTACTCTTATTTCCGTATGAAAAAAAAATCCTGTGAGGTGTTTTTACTCTGGGTCTGGCTGCTGGTCGGAATCTTAGCAACGGTACAGGCCGAAAACGAAACGGCCCCTGCACCATCCATCGTCTATACCTTATCCATGCCTCAGCCACAAACGCATTTTTTCGAGGTAGAAATGCGCCTGAGCAATTTTGCCGGCCTGACCAGTCTCAAAAAAAATGGCTATGTCGATGTTAAGATGCCGGTCTGGACCCCGGGTTCGTACCTGATCCGGGAGTACGCCAGGAACGTCGAAGGCTTTACGGCTCAATCGGGCGGTAAAGCGTTACCGGCTCAGAAGATTAACAAAAATACCTGGCGGATTACTACGGCTGACGATAATATAACACTCCGCTACCGCGTATACGCCAACGAACTGTCGGTGCGAACCAGTCACCTCGATGCCACCCATGGGTACCTGAACGGAGCCAGCATTTTTCTGTACCAGAATGACCTGAAGGGGTATCCGCATCAGGTAGTCATTCAGCCCTTTACCGGCTGGAACAAAGTCAGCACCGGCCTGGAGCCGGTCAACGGGCAACCGTTTACGTTCCGTGCCTTGAATTACGATATCCTGGTGGATTCACCCATCGAAATCGGCAATCACCGAACATTTACCTTTACCGCATCCGGCATACCCCATACCGTAGCCATGTACGGCGAGGTAGAGTATGATGCCACTAAACTGGCGGCTGATTATAAAAAGGTCTGCGAAGCTGCAGCCACGGTTATCGGCGAACACCCCTGCCAGTCATATACTTTTATTGTGCATCATTTCGGGAACCCCAGCGGTGGCCTTGAACACCAGAACTCCACTACGCTACAGACCACACGGGAAGCGTATAAAAACGAGACGAATTACAAGCGCTTCCTGACGCTGGTCGCGCACGAGTATTTTCACCTTTGGAATGTAAAGCGGATTCGGCCTGTCGCCTTAGGTCCGTTTGACTACGATAACGAGAATTACACCAGTATGCTATGGGTGTCCGAAGGCTTTACGTCTTTTTACGAAGACTACATCCTGCGCCGGGCCGGGTACTTTACCCCCGACCAGTACCTGAACATTCTAGCCGGTGACATCAATAGCATTGAGAATCAGCCCGGCTCGCGGGTACAGTCGGTGGCGGAGTCCAGCTTTGATGCCTGGATCAAAGCGTACCGGCCTAATGAGAATTCCACCAACAGCACCATTTCCTATTACACCAAAGGCAGTGTGCTGGCCAATCTGCTGAACCTGACGATTCTGGCGAACACCAACGGCACCCGCAACCTGGATGACCTGATGCGTTTCTTATGGAACGAATATTACAAGAAACGGCAGCGGGGTTTCACCGACGAAGAATTCAAAAAAGCCGCCGAGCAGGTAGCCAACCGAAATCTGGATGACTTCTTCCGCAAATACGTCTACGGCACCGAGGTGATCGACTACAACGCATTCGTTCTGCCTTTCGGCCTGCAACTGGCCAATACGGTAATTCCCAACAATCAGGGATACCTGGGAGCGGCTACCACGTTCGCTAACGGTAAACTCACAGTGTCTTCGGTTCGCCGGAACTCAGCCGCCTGGAACGGAGGACTCAATACCGGTGATGAAATTCTGTTTGTCGACAGCGTTCGTGTCGGTGCAGACCTGAACAACGCATTAGCGGGTAAACGAACCGGTGATAAAATCCGGGTTATGGTCAACCGCGATGGTATCCAGCGTGAACTGAACATTACCTTAGCGGAGAACCCGCTCCTCAGCTACCGGTTCGAAATGGTTCCGAATCCTACCCAACAGCAGCGGGCGCTCCTCAATCGTTGGCTAAACATTCAGAATCAGGTCGGCTCAGCTACGGAGGGAAGGTAATGTTTGTCATTGCGTTTTTTGTCATCCCGACGCAGGAGGGATCTTGCTGGTAGCTTTCGCCTAAGATCCCTCCTGCGTCGGGATGACAAAAAATGTCAAGATACCCCATTCCGTTCCATACTGGCCCCCCAATCCGCATCCATTTCCTGGAAGCGCCGGGAAACCTGCTCCAGGAAAGGCGGGTCCAGCAAGGTATCGACGTCTTCCGGGCCGGCAACGTCCAGCTCGCTTATTTTATAGGTTTGTTCCAGCATCCCGTTTTCAAATTTGACAATAAACTTGTTGTTCCAGGCAAACACCGAAATCCGGAACTGTGGATGAGCAATATCTCGCAAATGACGCATAGCAGTAGTAATCGTATGGGATGGTTCCTCAAAGCTAAACCACTTTTCGCCCTAAAATGCCTGCTGGCTTTGGGCCTTTGTCTGGTTTCGGGCTGCTCCGATAATAAACAGGCCGAAGCCGCCCAGTTTTTTCTGAAGGGCAATGTACAGCTTAGCAAGCGGGAATACCGCGAAGCTATCCGTTTCTATTCGGAAGCCATCGAAAAAAAGCCGGATTTTGCCGATGCCTTTAATAACCGGGGGCTAGCCAAATACCGGAACGGCGATGCACAGGGCGCACTGGCTGATTTTAACAAAGCCATTGAGATCGATCCCGACTTTGAATCTGCTTACCTGAACCGCGCCGATATAAAAAACGACCTGAACGACGCCCGGAGCAGCCTGGCTGACCTCCAGCGCATTGAGAAAACCTACAAAGATTCGGCATTTTACCAGTCCCGGCTCGGCGATACCTATACCCGGTTAAACAACCTCGCTCCCGCTCAGGCCGCTTATGACCGCGCTATTCAGTTGGACCCCAACAATGCCGAAGCCCTGACCAACCGGGGTGTCCTGCTTTTTCAGCAGAAAGCCTTCGAGCAATCGCAACTGGACCTGGAGCGGGCGCTGCAACTCAACCCGAAACAGCACGAAGCCCTGAACAACCTCAGCATGATCTTGGCCCGGACCAAGAATTTTGAATCGGCGCTGGCCCATGTGAACCGGGCGCTGGAGCAGAAACCCAATCAGCCTTATTACCTCAACAATAAGGCGTATTACCTGATGATGCTCAACCAGGATAAAGAAGCGTTACCGCTGATGCAGGAATCCATCCGGCTTGACAACCAAAACGGCTGGGCGCACCGCAACCTGGGTATCTACTACCTCCGGCAAAAGCAACCAGCCCCGGCGCTGGACGCCCTGAAAAAAGCGGAACAGCTAGACCCGGCAGTGGAACAGGTTTATTTCCATCTGGGCGAAGCGTACCAGGGAACCGGCAATCTGACCAAAGCCTGCGAAGCCTGGCGAACCGGCGAAATTGCCGGCGATAACCTGGCTAAACAACAACGGACTATTTTCTGCTCCGCCCGCTAACGGCCGCCAAACTGCTGCTTCACCTGTGCTTTGTATGGCTGAAACATATCGGCGTTTACCCGCTTATCAGTAAAGACTTCCAGGAGCCTGGCGGTTGACCCTTTGTCAAAGAAGCCCGTTAGTGCCGCCAGCAGTTCGTCGGTGGTCCGGCAACTCCGGTAGTCAATACCGGCTTCTTCGGCGGAGGCACGTCCGGATAGCGGCTGCTCCGTTTCAAAGTAGGTTTCCAGTTCGGGCTGCTGGGCAGAGCCGTCGATCATGCGGAAGATATGCCCGCCATGGTTATTGAACAGGACGATCCGCAGATTGGCGGGTAGGTAAGGATTCCAGAGGGCATTCCGGTCATAAAAAAAGGCAACATCGCCAACAAAGATCGTTACGATCTGGTCGGTAGCCAGGGCGGCCCCCACGGCGGTACTCAGACAACCATCAATGCCGCTCGTGCCCCGGTTCGCCGACACGGCTATTTGCTGGTCGGCGCGAATGCCGCACAGGTTCGCGTACCGCACCGGCATGCTGTTAGCCAGGTGCAAAATCGAATGCTGCGGCAGTTGCTCCAGGATAGTCTGCACAGCCGCCCATTCGACAAAGGGTTCCGCCGGACGTAAAGCATCCTGTACCAGCTTTCCGGCCCGCCGGTCGGCATTCTGCCAGCGCTGTAAAAATTCCTGTTCCTCTTCGTCCTCATCCCCCTGCAAAAACCGCTGGTAATCCAGATCAGCAAATAGCTTCTCAAAAAAGTAAAGCGGCCCGGTGGGGATAAGTTTTGTTAGGGACTGAAACGAATCAACAATCCGGTCGGCCGATGGCTGAATGTGCCAGTGCTGCGGGGCCGAATTCTTCCGCAGGAATGTCTTTAAATTTCGGGTCAGAAACGAATGCCCACAGGTAATCAGCAATTCCGGACGCAGTTTCTGTAGCCAGTCTTCCCCAGCCGCGCTGCTCAGAAAGGTATCCGATTGGGTGATAAAAACCCCATTCTGGTGCAGGTTACTGATGATTTCGCCGACCACAGGTACGGCCAGTTCATCACTGATTTTCTGTAGGATAGCCGTCAACTCCGGATGGTACGACATCTGCCCCACCGCGATCAGCTTTCGCTCAGCCCCCTCCCACTCCCTGAGCAACTGGTGCCAAACAGAAGCCGGCAGTTCCGGCTGAACGGGTAGGGCGTCAATGATCCGTACCGGCTCGTAGTGGAACGTCTCCCCTTCCTTGGGATAGAAGGGTTCCCGCAACGGAACATTGACATGGACCGGGCCTAACGGTGTTAACCCACTCAGGTTCAGCGCTTCGTTAACGGACCGTTCAATATACCATCGGGCGTCCGGATGCCCATAATCGGCCGGCAAATCATAGCTCCGCTTGACGTGCTGACCAAAAATACCTGCCTGAAAAATGGTTTGGCCGTCCTGCTGATGCACCCACTCCCGCGGCCGGTCGGCGGTCAGGAGCACAAGCGGTATCTCCTGAAAGTACGCTTCGGCTATGGCGGGTGCCAGATTATACACCGCACTGCCGGAGGTACAGATAATAGCGACCGGCCGAGGTTGTCGGTTATTGATGCACTGCTGCGCCAGGCCAAGCGCGATAAAGCCGGCGGACCGTTCGTCGGCAATGACCCGCACCCGCAGCTTTGGATGCCGGGCAACGGCCAGCGTCAGCGGGGCCGACCGCGAGCCGGGAGAAACAATGACGTCAGTGACACCTTTCTGGTACAGCAGTTCGGCCAGATTAACAATCGGTTGCAGGACGGGCACGGGCTTTTTTGATTTTAAATCAAAAAAGCCCCCAGTGACGGGGGCTTTCTATAAACGTTTGTATGGTTATTAACCTAAATAGGTCTTCAACGCTTTGGAGCGGGACGTATGGCGCAGGCGACGAATGGCTTTCTCTTTAATCTGACGTACGCGCTCGCGGGTCAGATTAAACTTCTCGCCAATTTCTTCCAGCGTCATAGCGTGTTCGCCGTTAAGGCCAAAGTACAGGGCAATCACGTCGGCTTCGCGTTGGGTCAGCGTCGACAACGCCCGCTGTACTTCTTTGCGCAGCGAATCATTGATCAGGCCAGAATCCGGTTTGTCTTCACCATCGTTTTCCAATACGTCCAGCAGGCTGTTTTCTTCACCCTGCACGAACGGAGCGTCCATCGATACGTGACGACCCGAAATTTTCAGGGTATCCACAACCTCAGCGGCAGTAATATCCAGTACGGCGGCCAATTCTTCCGGTGACGGCTCCCGCTCAAATTTCTGTTCCAGATCCGAGAACGTCTTCGAAATCTTGTTCAATGACCCTACCCGGTTCAGCGGCAGGCGCACAATCCGCGACTGCTCAGCCAAAGCCTGCAGAATCGACTGACGAATCCACCAGACAGCGTAGGAGATAAATTTAAAACCCCGGGTCTCGTCGAAACGCTGTGCCGCTTTGATCAAACCTAAGTTTCCTTCGTTGATCAGGTCACCCAGCGAAAGCCCCTGGTTCTGGTACTGCTTGGCTACCGACACCACGAAGCGCAGGTTGGCTTTGGTCAGACGCTCCAGAGATAACTGATCCCCTTCCCGAATCTTTTGGGCCAGCATCACTTCCTCGTCGGGCGTAAGCAGATCTACTTTGCCAATTTCTTGTAAATACTTGTCCAGCGATTGGCTCTCGCGGTTGGTAATTTGTTTACTAATCTTTAGCTGTCTCATGGGACGTTACACCGGATTTATGGCTATATAACGTATTGTGGTAACGCGGCAATACACAGAAAAGTAACAAATCACTCTGGATTTTTGTTCACTGGCTTTGGCAGAAGCACTTTGCGCGACAAACGATATTTTCCGGTCTTTTTATCGACATCTACGAGTTTTACGCGCACTTCTTCACCTACTTCCAATACCCCTTCCATGTTCTCCAGTCGCTCCCACTTGATCTCGGAAATGTGCAAAAGTCCATCTTTACCTGGGAGGAACTCGACAAACGCACCGAACGGCATAATAGTCTTGACTTTACCATCATAAATCTCACCGATCTCGGGAACAGCCACAATGCCTTTCACGCGGCTCAGGGCTTTATCCATGCCTTCTTTATTGGTTGAGAAAATACTTACCCAACCAGAATTATCACGCTCCTCGATGATAATGGTCGTACCCGACTCTTTCTGAATCTCCTGCACTACCTTACCGCCTGGTCCGATTACGGCACCGATCATGCTCTGATCAATCTTCAGGACGGTAGCCCGTGGCGCAAACGGCTTCAGATCGGTCCGTGGTGCCTCCAGGGCCTTCTTCATCTCGCCCAGGATGTGCAAACGACCGGCACGCGCCTGTTCGAGGGCCTGCGTCAGCACCTCAAAGGAGAGTCCGTTTACCTTCATATCCATCTGGCAGGCCGTAATCCCTTTCTCGGTACCCGTCACCTTAAAGTCCATATCGCCCAGGTGATCTTCATCACCGAGGATATCAGACAGAACGGCGTATTTATCAGAATTCTCGTCAGTGATAAGACCCATGGCAATACCGGCTACGGGTGCTTTTATTTTCACCCCGGCATCCATTAAAGCCAGAATACCAGCGCAAACGGTAGCCATAGACGAAGAACCGTTCGATTCCAGAATATCCGATACAATCCGGATGGTATACGGGTTATCCGCGTCCGTCGGCAACACTTTCTTGATAGACCGGTGCGCCAGATTACCGTGACCAATTTCGCGACGACCAGGTCCGCGGTTTGGCTTTACCTCGCCGGTTGAGTAACCGGGGAAGTTGTAATGAAGCAGGAACTTTGAATAACCCTGACGCATGGCCTGGTCCACGATCTGCTCGTCCAGCTTGGTTCCCAGGGTTACCGTTGTCAGCGACTGCGTTTCCCCGCGGGTAAACACGGCTGAACCGTGCGCCATGGGCAGGAAGTTCACTTCGCAGTTTATCTGGCGAATTTCATCCAGTTTCCGGCCATCCAGGCGGTAGCGCTCATCCAGCACCAGCCGGCGGGAGGCCTCCCATTCGAGATCATGGAAATAAGTTTTAACCAGTGTTTCGTTTACCAAAGTTCCTTCGGGGAACGTGGCCATGAATTCTTCCAGAACCGCCTTGGCAGCGTCCCGGCGGGCTTTTTTATTTGCCTGTCCCTGACGAACAGCGGCATAGATCTTATCGTAGCAGAACGCCCGCACCTGCGCACGAAGTTCTTCGTCATGCGTTTCGTGGCTGTAGGTCCGCTTTTCAGTTTTACCTACCTTAGCGCCCAGCTCTTTCTGCGCCTGGCACTGTAGCTTAATGACCTCGTGCGCAATGCGGAGAGCCTCGACCACCTCGGATTCGGAGCACTCCTCCATTTCGCCCTCCACCATACAGATGTCGCGCTCGGTAGCGCCGACGATCAGGTCCAGCGTCGCCCGCTCCAGTTCGGAGGTCAGCGGGTTGATTTTGTATTCCCCGTCAATTTTAGCCACCCGCACTTCGGAGATTGGCCCGTTGAACGGAATGTCCGAAACGGCTAAGGCCGCTGAAGCAGCCAGCGCAGCCAGCGCATCCGGTAATACCTCGGCATCGGCCGAGATCAGGTTAATGTTTACCTGTGTATCGGCATGGTAATCCTCGGGGAAGATCGGCCGCAGGGCCCGGTCAACCAGCCGGCTGATTAGGACTTCGTGATCGGAAAGTTTGCCTTCACGACGCTGGAAGCTGCCCGGAATGCGACCAGCAGCGGCAAATTTCTCCTGATAGTCAACGGATAAGGGTAGAAAATCAACGCCTTCTTTGGCGTCCTTGTTGGTTACCACCGTGGCCAGCAGCATCGTATCACCCAGACGGACTACCACGGCACCGTCGGCCTGACGGGCCAGTTTGCCGGTTTCTATAGTAATTTCTCGTCCGTCGGGGAGGGTAACAGTTTGTGTGGTGATTTGAAACATAGTGTCGTTTTTACGCCCTTCTACAGCTTTATACCGCACCGGCAAGCCGGCTTACTTACTTGTGTTCTCTCTGTGTGTCCGCTTTCACCACCCGCGTGGCAATGTAAAAATCGGGGAACCCCAGTGCAGAGTTCCCCGATACGAATGGCTGGTTATTTCCGGATGCCCAGCTCGGCAATAATAGTGCGGTACCGGGTAATATCCTTCTTGATCAGGTAATCCAACAGTCTTCTGCGCTTACCTACCAGTTTCAGCAGGCCCTGACGGGTGCTGTAATCATGCTTATGAACTTTTAAATGTTCGGTCAGGTGATTGATCCGGTACGTGAACAGCGCAATCTGGGATTCGGCCGAACCAGTGTCTCCTGCTTGTTTCTGGAAACCCTGGTTAGAAAAAATTTCCTGTTTTTTTTCGGTCGTTAAATACATCTGCAGACAGCGTTTGTTACAAAAAAATTTAGCAGCCGCAAAGATAGCAAATTTCGCAGCCAAATGCCAGGTTTATTCCACTAAATTATCTTCCGTAGCGGTCTCCACAGGGGCAGAAGCGAAACGCGCCCGCCACTTCTTTTTTAGCCGCTCCAGCGCAATGGTATATACGTCTTTGTCAAACAGGCGGGAATCATGCCGGGCCTGCCGCATAAAGTAAAGGCCAATGGGAAACAGGACCACGTTGGCCATCCAAGCTCCCACCGGCACCCATACCAGACCGTCTTTGGCGTATTTGTCGCCGGTCAGCGTCAGCACGTATAAGAGGATAAAGAATATGATCGAAACCAGTACAGGCAGACCAAAGCCCCCTTTCCGGATAATCGCGCCCAGGGGTGCTCCGATCAGAAACATAATAAAGACCGAAATAGCCTGCGTAAATTTATGGTGGCTTTCCAGTTCATACCGGAAAACCGTCTTTTCTTTTTCTACAAGATAGAGTGCGTTGGAAGAGGCATGGGACAGCATATTCTGCGCCTGACCGAGAGCCGTTTGCTTCAGTTCCATAGGCCGGAAGCGGTGCTTTGCCAGAAGCGAATCAACCCAGGCCCCCTCCGTTACCTTTTTTGCCTGCGTAACGGCATCGGGCTTGAACTGGTACGTAAAATACTGCCGCGAGGTATTAGCTACATTCAGGCTTGACTGCTTGAAATCTTTTTTAAGCGAATCGGTGAGCATAGCCAGCTCATTCAGGTTCTTCATGTACTCATGGTACTGGAATTGATCCTCTTCCGTGCGTTTCAGCCCAAAGGATTCCAGACTAACCACAAGCTTATAATGATTAAACGTATTCCGCATAAACTGGGATGCCTGACTCTGGGTACCGGTACTTGTATACGACATCCGGCCAGGCTCCCCGTACTCCTGATAATCATTCCCGTTGTACAGCTCAAATACCAGGTAGGTTTTGTCGGGATCGGTAAACATCTTACCCGAATCGGCCAGAATGATCTCACGGTTTCCGGTTTCGATCCCCGATGTTGGATGTTTGTAGATGACCAGGCCTTTCAGCGTGACGCCGTCGGGCATTTTCTTTTCCACCTTAATACTGTAGCCGGGCAGATCGTTATAGAATATTCCTTCCTTCAGGTTCAGGGAAGCCTTGGCCATTTTGATATCATATAGCAGGCTATACCCTTTGAGATTGGCCCAGGGGGCTACTTTATTATTAAACCAGAACGAAAAAATACTGATACCGAAAGCAACGATCAGCAACGGCCGCATAGCCCTGGTCAGCGAGATGCCGGCACTTTTAAGCGCTGTCAGTTCAAAGAATTCGCCCAGGTTGCCGTACGTCATCAATGACGACAACAGCACAGCCAGCGGCAGCGCTACCGGAATGGTGTTCAGGGAGAAGTAAAACAGTATTTGACCAAATGTAATCAGATCAATATCCTTGGAGACAAACTGATCGACATAAAACATCAAAAGCCGCATGAGGAAAATAAAGATCACCACGCAGAGTGTGAGCACAAAAGGCCCCCAAAACGACTTTATGACCAGTTTATCTACCTTCTTCATTTAACTCCCAACAATCTCTTTCAGCTTTTCTAACAAACCGTTCCAGAGCGATTTGAGTTCATCGGCGTCGTTGTTGGCGGAATAGTCGGTAACCCGCAGAAAGGTCGATTGGGTTAATTCACTGACATCGACCCGGAAGTCTACGTAATTGTTATCGGAGCCGTTCTCCCCTGTATCCAGGAATTCGAATCGAACGCTTTTGTTCTGGCGCAGGGAAACCTGCCGGGCCGGGTGACTTTCATTGTCCCAGTAAAAGTCATACTGGTGATCGGGCAGGACGTTGACCTTGGTAGCAAACCACTGCGATAAGCCGGATGCCGTACTAATGTACGGGAAAAGCATTTTAGGGGAGGCTCGAAGCTCATATTCCGCAACAAACTTATACTTCTCCATGTCAGGGCATTTAATGGGTATGCAGCAAAGGTAAAGCAAAAAAAAAACGAAAATCAACGCTCTCTCGTTGCGTGAGCGCTATTTTTTACTACATTTGCACTACAAAACGGCGGGGTAGCTCAGATGGTTAGAGCGTAGGATTCATAACCCTAAGGTCGGCAGTTCGATCCTGCTCCCCGCTACTGCAAGCCCTCTGGTCAGGGCTTTTTTCATTTGTATCCAGTCAGTTGTCAGCTAACTGGCGTATCCTGAAAAATAGATGTATAATTTTTCGCATCTGGACAAACTAAAATACTATGTCAGGCAAGCTACTATACGCAGGACCAGCTAGTAAGATAATGACCCGCTTTATTGCGTTTCCTGAAAATACCTACCTTTACGCCTTTAAGTAATCTATTTTGACTATGGCCCAGCCCCCGCTTATTTTGGCTGTGGACGATAACGATCATGATTTGTACCTGATCCGGCAGGTATTTGGACTACTCAGGCCATCCTGTCGGGTCGAAACGTTCAACGACAGCCGAAGCCTGATTACGTTTCTCCGCCAATCTGATCAGCTGCCTTCCCTGATTCTGGTAGACTGGCACATGCCGGATCTGGACGGCATACAGGTAGTCGAAGAAGTTCGCCGGAGTCCCCGGCTCTTTCCCGTACCAGTCTTCCTGCTGTCCTCTGATTTGAACCCGACCGGCCACTTCAAAGCCCTGGACAACGGAGCCACCGGCTTTCTGATCAAACCTGCCAACTTCACGGAGTGGAATCAGCTGGTGGAGCGACTGGCGTTTTCCTTCCTGGATGACCAGGTTTAGCCCTGCTATCCCTTTTCTGCGGGTACTATCTTCCTCTTTTCATAGCCTTTTAACTTCAACGGCTTCATTTTTAATGACGTTTCAATGCCGGGTCCGGTTTCCGGCCGTACCTTTGTCATAGACAATCAGAGGAAACAAAAACTGATTTCTCTACCCCCCGTAACAGATAAGATATAGTGTTTTCATAACGTTGAGTATATGCCTTACAACCCGCCGTCGCCTGACAGCGGGTTTGTTTTTTTTATAGCCCTTCCCACCGGGTCTATATGGAAACATGGCCAAATTAGGGTCCGTACATAAAAGAACAGGACATATTAGCACAAGAATTGTTATATGTAAAAGTTGACTTAACGTTTGTGCATTATGGAAGGAGAACATCAGGCATCGTCTTTCTTTGAACGATTTGCCTCAGCGGTAGCCAAAGCGACTGGCACCTCAACCGCATTTGTTTTAGCCCTGCTGGCTGTTATTATCTGGGCGTTGACAGGCCCATTTTTTGGCTACTCGGAAAGCTGGCAACTGGTCATTAATACTGGTACGACCATAGTAACCTTTCTGATGGTGTTTGTCATTCAGAAAGCGCAGAATAAAGAATCCAAATCCGTCCAGCTAAAACTAAATGAGCTGATCGCGGCTACTAAGGGAGCCAGCAACCGCCTGGTGGCGGCCGAGACTTTGACCGAAGAGGAACTAGATATTCTTTATAAACACTACTGCGCTATGGCGGAGCTCACCCAAAAAGCCACCGACCTGCGCAAGTCGCACTCGGTTGAAGAAGCCATTAAGGATACGGCGGATAAACTGAAAGAGGAGGCAGCCAATGGATCTGCGAAACCAGTTTAATGAGACCGAATAAGTAGTATTATTTACTTATAGTAAACAAACTCGCCCAACGCAGTATGCCTCAAATTTTCTGGAGTCCGCTGTGGGCTACAGCCATCATCCAGATTATAGAGCAGTTAAAAATTTGAGAATCGATTAAAATTTAATTAAAACGAAAAACAAGCAATTTAACAAAATATCTTATTTACTAAATGGCAAACCACAAAATATTTTATAACATATTGTTAAAAAAACAAATTTGGACCGTTCGCTCAAAACTTCGATTAAAACGAGGTTAAAGGCCCATAAATTTGGGTTAACAACTTTTTAACCCAAATACGTAATGAACCTTGTACGTTTTACCCAATCTCTGAAAACTTTGCTATTTCCTTTTTTAATCAGTACAGTACTTATCGGTTGTGAGCCGCTACCTGAGCTTGTGCAACCAACTGTAATAACTCCTAAATCAAAGGCTAACGCTTTTGTCGCTACTATTCCTGGTAGTTGTGACATCCAAACTGTCGATCTAACAGGCTGGGGTACTCCAATAATCAATGATGATTTTACTACTAGCCCCAAAAATGAAGATCCAAATTCTCCCTGGAATGTCTGGGTTGGTGGAGCTTTTAACAATGAACTGCAGATGTTTACCTCCGATCCGGAAAATTTGACAGTAACGCAGGATGGAGAAAACAGTTATCTTCAAATAAAGGCGATTCGGGAAAATGTTACAGGACCTAAATACCGCCAGGATATAGACGCGACTCCTACTAGCTTTAGTTACACCGCAGCTCGCATCGAATCAAAACTAATGGTTGGACCGAACACCACTAAAACTCAGGTCCGGATGGTTGCCCGTATAAAGCTACCGAGTGGTTTTGGGATGTGGCCGGCTTTCTGGTCATATGGCGACAACTGGCCAACTAATGGCGAAATTGATATCCTGGAAGCCCGTGGTCATGAGCCAACTAAGTTTCAGACTAACTATTTCTACGGTCGACGGGCTAATCAAAACCTGGTTCGGGATCAGGAAACGTATATCACCACTGGATCAAGCCTGACCGACTGCTGGCATATCTATGAGGTAATCTGGACAAAAGATGCTCTTACCTTTTACCTTGATGGTGTTCAGGTTGCCAAAAATACCGGGAGTTATGTACCAAACCTTTTTGGTAAAAAGCAGAAAGTAACCCTGAACTTAGCCGTTGGTGGAAACTTCTATTACAATTTTACCGGCACTAACGCCAACCCAACAGTGCAAGAAATCGAAGACCGACGTCTAGCCACTGATAATTACACTATGCTGGTGGATTGGGTGAAAGTATATACCAGATAATTAGCTGTATCAAAAGATTTTGTTTTTGAGGTCTCAAGTTGCGACAACTTGAGACCTCAAATTCTTAATAGGCCATTTCCTCCCCTTTGAAGACATTGTAAACCGTTAAGAACACAATTTTGAAGTCAAGCCACAGGCTCCAGTTCTCTAAGTAATAAAGGTCGTATTCCACCCGTTTTTTGATGTGCTCAAGTTGGGTGATCTCGCCCCGGTAGCCGTTCACCTGCGCCCAGCCGGTGATTCCGGGTTTCAGAAACTGCCGGATCATGTACTGCTCCTCCATAAGGGCAAAACCTTTGTTATGTTTCAGCATATGCGGACGCGGCCCCACAATGCTCATCTCCCCTTTTAATACGTTAATAAACTGCGGAAACTCATCCAGGCTGGTTTTTCGGATAATCCGGCCAATTTTAGTGACTCGCTTATCCCCCTTAGTTGCCTGTACAGCTTCGGCTGCCTTATTTACTGTCATACTCCTGAACTTGTAGCAGCCGAACGGTTTATTGTTTTTGCCACCCCGGATCTGCACAAATAAAATAGGTCCTGGTGATTCGAGGTAGATTAACAAGCCCAATATTGGTACGAGCCAGGAGAGTATAAATATGGTGACAAATAAACTAAAGACTATATCAAATAAGCGTTTGTTAAACCGGTTGATGACTTCTTCCAAAGGTTCCCGCCGAACAGAAAGAATAGGCACATCCCTCAGGAAATCAACATAGACAGGCTTATTTATAAAACTTTGAAAATCAGCCACTACCCGGAACCGAATCAAATCTTTTTCGGCCTGCTCCATAATTTTATAAACCTTAGCGTTGTTTTCCGGCATAATGGTGGAGTAAATCTCATTTACCCGCAATTGCCTGGAAACTCGTAGAGTGTCGTCAAGATTTGGGTATACTGGATGGCTGGCCGTTTCAGCACTCCTGATTCTGCCGGTTTCGTCGATAAAGCCTACTACCTTAATGCCAAATTGTTCCTCTTCCAGAAATTTAGCCACGCTCCTGGCTAGATCGTTAAAACCAAGGATCAGGATTTTTCGGCTTAAATGCACCTCTCGTTTAATCCAGATGCGGATACCTAAATAGAGAAACCGGTTAAAAATAAGTCCCAAAAGAAAAAAACCAACCGTTGTAAAAACCAGAGGCTGTGAGAGTTCTACACGCCGGGGCAGAAAAAGGTAAGCTAAGGATAGAAGAGCCCATATTGCGAACATTCGCATGGTCCTCCGCATAAAAGGCTCAAAATACAGAATATTCCGGGCAGCATATACTCCCCCAATTGCCGTTAGTGTAATCCAGAACCAGTTAGCTAATATCCAAAATTGGACATACCGATAAAACTCTTTTGATTCGGCACTCTCCTCGTAGATTCCCTCTGCGACTAAATAGATAATGTTTAGTACAAATAGATCTAGAATAATAAAAAAGATTTGGAGGGAGCGCAGGAACGATCTGTTCATATGATGACTGATGTAACTAGCTTTCAATATTAATGGATTTAACCATCTTATGAAACAAATTGTTATCCCTCTCTATAACAATCTTCTAATCGTATTTTAACAAGTTTTAAATCTTTGCAAAGACAGAAAAAAGCTTATTGCAGGGCTATTGGTGCCCATTCTATTCTATAAGAGTTTTGTAAACTCCTTATTTAGAAACTTGTAAACCGTACTACAGAACAACATAGACTTAATTTTTGTATGAAGCCTGCACCTTTACCTCCTAATGAGGCTGAGCGTCTGAAAGCCTTGGCTCAATATAAGATTCTGGACACCTTACCTGAGGAGGTCTACGATGATATTACCCGCATAGCTTCCGAAATTACCGGTACTCCCATTGCCCTTTTAAATTTGGTTGATGAAAACCGGCAATGGACTAAGTCAAAGCAGGGAATAGATCTTACCGAAATACCAAGGGATCAGGCTTTCTGCGCCCATTCCATTCTGAATCCGGATGAAATAATGGTAGTGGAAGATGCCCGATACGACGAACGCTTTCATGATAACCCGCTGACAACGGGTGATCCTCACATAGTTTTTTACGCAGGTGTCCCGATTGTAGATGCAGGTGGCCATGCATTAGGAAGTCTGTGCGTGATTGATAACAGGCCACGGTCGCTACCTGAGAACAAGCTGTTAGGACTTAAAGCACTGGCGAAACTGGTGAACGCGCATTTCGAGTTGAGAAAGACTAAACTCGAACTTGATCAAACACGCTCGGGCGTAAACCAGGTCCCTCCGGTAACCACCTCCGCGGCTCCCGTCGTAGCCTCTTCCCTGATCAGCCAGATTGAAACAAACCTTCGGTCCCTACTTGACAACAATCCCGAACCTGAACAACTCTCTCAGTTAACTAAACTCCAGCAGACTGTAACTACGCTTAAAAGTGTATTGAATTCATCGAGATAACAAATAGGAAAGTCACGTAAAAAGCTCTTGTGCTTAGATACTTCTGTATTTTGTTATGTTGCAGTTTTCAACGCGAATTGCGCAATAGGAAAACAGTCATCTCTCAGATCGGTTATTCTAGGTACTACAAATAGATAAGCATCAGTACATGAAATACGCTGCAAAACCCGACAATGAAGCTGAGCGTCTTAGAGCTTTAAGAGAGTACCAGATTTTGGATACTTTACCGGAAGAAGCCTATGATGATATAACACGGATTGCTGCCGAAATAACCGGTACGCCAATTGCCCTGCTAAACTTGGTTGAAGAAAACCGGCAATGGACAAAATCCAGGTACGGGATGGATGTAACAAATACACCCAGAGAGCTTACATTCTGCTCCCATGCCATTCTCAACCCGGATGAGATGTTGATCGTGGAAGATGCTCGCTATGATGAACGCTTTCATGACAATCCGCTTATCTTAACCGATCCTAAAGTTATTTTCTACGCGGGTGTCCCGATTGTTGATCCGCTTGGGCATGCCTTTGGAACGTTATGCGTGATCGACAACCGGCCCAGAAATCTGCCCGACAATAAATTACAAGCGCTAAAGGCACTTGCCAACCTCGTTAATGTTCATCTTGAATTAAGAAAAGCACGGATTGATCTGGAAGAGCTGCAAAGCACAGGTCCAACAACACCGGTAGGCACAGAGGTACCTGACCAGTCTAAACTCCTTATCAACAAGTTGGAAACAAATTTGCAGCCGTTGCTAGCCGGCAACTACCGTCCCGAACAGGCTCCTCAGCTTACCTCCATTCAGGAAGCCATACAGTCACTAAAATCAACTTTGTAAGAACAACTGACTTCAATCAATTCTTCCGTTTAGCGGACTTTATTTTGCGATACAGCTTTACCGGTTTTCCGGGCGTAAATATCTCGGAAGTGGTCGGCATACTTCTCAATTATAATGTCCCAGTTATACAGCCTGGTAATTTTATCATTATTGGCCTGAATCATTTGCTGGTAAACCGGCTGCTCTTTCCGTACTGTTTTTAATGCTTCGACTACTCCCGAAACGGTTGTAAAATATAAGGCGTCTTTTTCCAGAATGTATTTGTTAAAAACATTCTCATGAGCACAAAGCAGTGCTCCAGACGCCATGGCTTCAAGCAGCGACGGGTTGGTCCCTCCTACCGTATGACCGTGGAAATACACATTGGAGTAATACCGGATGTTGTTTAGGGTATCAATGTTATAAATTCCTCCCACGAACCGAATAGTGGGCGCTCCTTGGTACTTGGCTTTCAGGAACTCGCCATATTTAGTTTCATGTTTGCCTACCACCAGAAACGGGCGATCAACTTTGGCCGCTACAACACCGTCCAGGATCATCTCGATGCTGTTTTCCGGTTCCAGCCGGGCCACCAGCATGTCATACCCATAAGGCGTTACATTATATGTAGGGAGAGGGCTCGTATCAGGCGTTGTAAATAAATGAGCCCCGTAGGCTATATACACCGAATCTTTACCGAACTTTTCTTTCAGGTACTCCTGAATCCCTAAGGAGTCTGATATAAGGTAGTCGCTGTACTTTACGGCAAACCCCTCTGCGTATTCCAGGTATTTGCGAACGGGTTTAGAGAATTTAGAGCGCTTCCACTCCAGCCCGTCCATGTTGGTGGTAACAATGCTTTTCTTGCGGGGTAAAAACCGGCCCCAAACCGAACTGCTGGTATAGCCCAATTGCAGGATAATGTCAAATTTACGTTTCTGCGTATCCTGAATGGCGTTAAAATCGTAAATGAACTGGCCTATAGTTCCGTACTTATGCTCAGGATCGTTGACGTGAATAATCTCTACGCCATTCCACTCTTTTTTCTGGTACGGGTGGTTATGTGAGTTGTACACGGAGACGGTAAACCCCCGTTTTACCAGTCCTTCCGCCAGATATTGAGCGCATTGCTCAAATCCTCCGTAATTATTGGGTATTCCTCTGGTTCCGATAATTCCGATGTGCATACGCTATTTCCCCACAACTTGTTGATACGCCTGCAGTGTCTGCTCCGCGGCATCACGCCATGTATAGTTTGAAAAGATGTACTCCTGCAACTTCGGGTGCACCGGGTCAGCATGCGCTTTTTGAACAGCCTGCCGGATTGAGTTTACATCGTCAGGATCACAGTAATACGCCATATTCTTAAAATACTCTTCAGTATCGCCTTTACGGGTGACCACCACATTGCACCCCATGGCTCCGGCCTCCAGGGAGCTTAACCCCGTAGTTTCAAACCAACTGGGCAATACGTGCACCTTTGCCGCTTTGTAGATGGCCGCTAATTCCTTATGATCGATATGCTGAATAAAATGAACGTTACCGGCGATTTGTGCCAACGCCTGGCATTGTTCGTAATAACCGATATGGTTAGGCGAAGGTTTACCAATGATGGTCAAATGAAGACCTGAGTCAACTAAAGCTTTAATCAGGTTGAGCTGGTTTTTACGACCCTCGATTCGGCCGACGCACAACACGTGATTTTTGTATGTCATATTGGGCTCAACGGATTGGCCGAAATAAGCCGGATCGATGGCATTGACGACCTTCTGGTACCGCTGTTTCACTCCGTACAGAGCCACGAACCGGTTGTACTCGCTATGCGAGTTGGGCAACAGTACCGATGACCGTTCCGCGATGTACTGCACCGAACGTTTCTGTCCGTGGATCAGGAAGTAATGCGACTTTATCTTATCCCCATTTTTGACCGACCGGGCTACCGTTTTGAGGTATTCTATCTGGTTGCGTTCAAAAATTGTATTTACAATTTTAAGCAAGCCCTGGCGATTGTTCTTTTCGTATTCGTAGTAATCGACAAAGATGGTCGAAACGGCAAACGGGATCTTCGTTTTTTCAATATGGGGCAGAATATCGTCGGGCCGGATAATATTGAAGAAATGCAGCAGGTCGTAATCTTCGTAGCGCAAAGTCTCATGACTCAGCTTAATATCCACCTGTACGCCCAGTTCCCGCAGGTACTTGGCTGTCATTTCGATCTGGGTGGTGTCGCCACCGGGCGAAGAGAACAGCGTACTGCGGGCTATCATTAAAACCTTCATCGTAGACGTCTTAAATGCTCAACCTATAGGTATTTACCAAAGTAAGCTGCAAATCTGGTTACTTTCGATTTATAAAGTGGCGTTACGGAGTTTATGAACATAGCTTTTAACCAGAATTAAACCGTAAAGTTTTTTGCGATAGCTCTGTCCTACTCAATCTGCTCTCCTGTTAGGCCGCACGTCTTACTGAACACCTGTAGTTTGGGAAACTGACTCGGCATAGAAAGGAATATTCGCTGTGGCTACACTTCCTTTGCCGTCGTAAACATACACAAACAGTCGATAGGGTCCCGGCACTACCGGAAATTTCAATTCTATAGTGGCCGAGTTGTTCCTGAGCAATACATTACCGACTGGCGTGGGCTTCACCTCCCTATCTACCGAGCCATCCAGTTCCTCCCAGTTCGATTTTGGCAGAACTTCCCAGTGGTACCGTAAGGAATCCCCTTCCGAATCCTGAACTAGCACGGTAGCCGAGTAGGTCTCACCAGGAAAAAGCCGGTTCGAGGTAACGTTATCTTTGTTAGTCAACCTCATGGAAACGAGATGGGGAGCCCGGTTGGCGGGCCAACGGCCACTCCACAGGTACTGCAACATATCAGCCACCTCAGTTTTCTCTCCGGTTTCCAAAAAAAGGCTAAACCAGGTTGGGGTACACTCCTGTTTCTGGCCCCAGTAAAAAGCATAGCCGCCCAGGCAATGGGATGATTGCCCTATAATGGCGGACCTATACCGGCTTCTGATAAACTGGGCTTTCTCGGCACTGGTAAACTCAATGGGGGCATCCCACTCGGTTACTGTCCATTTCTCAAAATACCCTGGGGGGCCATATTCGGTAATAATGTAAGGCCCTTCCCAGCCGGCCTTCTGAATATCCTCTGCCAAGGTAGACAAGCCTCCGTATCGGTTAACCGAAAGTATATCTATGTTTGGACATTGGTTTTTGAGCAGCCGAATTTTATCCGGCTGGATAATATTCATAGCCGTAGTAGTCGGGTGGTTCGGGTCCAGTTCATGAACCATGGCCGCTATATCATCGATAACCCGCCAGGCTCTTACATTAGCCGTACCCAAGTCCATTTCATTGCCGATGCACCACATCAGCAGGGCCGGATGATTGCGGTAGCTCAGCACATCTCTCCTGATTCGTTCTTTTAACGCCCGGACCGCTTCCTGGTTGTAGTAGTCGAAGTTCTCTTTCTCGCGGGTAAGCCATATTCCCAGCATGACGGTAAGCCCCAGTTCCTGGGCCTGGCTCAGAACGCGATCCGCATCGTTGGTATCCCACACCCGGACCGAGTTGCCTCCCATCTCCTTAAGCCGTTCGTAATGGGTATAGCCGCCAGCCCCCTTAATAAAATAAGGCTGACCGTTCCTGTAGAGTCGGTACCCGGATGATTCCTTTTGCACCGCTACCGTACGGGAGGTCCGCCCGTTTCCATGATAAACCTTCTCCTTGGCCTGGCAACTCACCAAGGCAAAAAGAAACAGGAAAAATAATCGGTAAAGTATTGATTTGGCTTTAAACAACTTTGTACAATAAAAGTTACAAATTAGTGACAACTTGTTCACTGTGTGATCCACCCGGAGATTTGTAAAGAATGGTATGAGTTCTGTTTCAGAAGTAATAACCGTAGCTAAACCTTCCCGTAAAGAACTCCTCATAATACGAACGCTGATCGTGCTTGGTTTTCTGGCACTGGTGCAATTCGTATGGTGGTTTTTCCTACCTGGGCACATGGGCCAACCGCTCCTGTACTGGCTCCTCACGTTCTCGCTGGTGTTTAAAGTTTTCCGAATGGTACACGAGTGGTACCACTACTTCTGCATCAGTGTACCTGAGCGTCCAACCTTAAAACGACAATACACAGTTGATGTTTTGACCACGGCTTATCCCGGCGAGCCTCATGAAATGATTATTAACACCCTAGAGGCTATTCGGGGGATTACCTACCCCCACACCGCTTACCTCTGCGATGAAGGCGATGACCCGTCGCTAAAGGAGGTCTGCCGTCGGTTAGGGGTAACCCATGTAAGCCGTACCGAGAAGATTAACGCCAAGGCAGGCAACATTAATAATGCTCTGCGGCAGGCAACCGGCGAAATCTGCGTCATTCTTGACCCGGATCACGTACCGGTGTCGCAATTTCTGGACCGGGTCCTGCCTTATTTCGAAGATGAGCAAATCGGCTATGTGCAGTGTGTTCAGGCGTATTATAACCAGGGCGAAAGTCTGGTTGCTTACGGCGCTGCCGAGCAAACGTATCAGTTCTATGGTCCCATGATGATGAGCATGGGACACTACGGAACAGCTCAGGCAATTGGAGCCAACTGCACCTTTAGACGCTCTGCGCTGGACTCTATCGGGGGACACGCTCCCGGTTTGTCCGAAGATATGCATACCGCCATGCTGCTGCATGCCAAAGGCTGGAAATCGGTATATGTACCCGAAGTGCTGACGAAGGGATTGGTGCCGGGTACGCTGGCGGCCTATTACAAACAGCAGGTGAAATGGGCACGGGGCACATTTGATTTGTTATTTCACGTATATCCCCGACTGTTTCGCCAGTTTACCTGGCGGCAGAAGCTTCATTATTTCACAGTTCCACTCTATTACCTCTTCGGCGTCATCGGCTTAATTGATCTGTTTATACCAGCAGCTTCGCTGGTAACGGGTGAATTTCCCTGGACAGTTAACCTGATAGAGTTTATACTCAGGTTTTTACCGGTGTTTATTATGTCCATGCTCATCCGGCAATATGTACAGCGGTGGCTGCTGGAAGAACAAGAGCGAAGTTTTCATATTCTGGGTGGACTGTTGCGGGTCGGTACGTGGTGGATTTATACACTGGGTTTTGTGTATACCATTTTCGGGGTGAAGGTACCGTATATTCCTACTCCGAAAGATGATAAACCGCAGAACAATCTCTGGCTGTGTCTGCCCAATATCATTGGCGTTGTCATAAGCCTGGGCGCTATCTGGTATGCATCGTATCAATACGGCCTATCGTTAGGAATCTGGAAGGAAGCCCTTAAGCAGGGCGAGTTACCCGACTTCTACTCCTACTCCTTATTTATGGCCGGCTTTGCCATAGTCAATGCCGTGGTTCTGGGCTTTAACGTTTTGCTGGGACAGGAGAAGTTTTTATCGTCTATGTATTCGTTGCCTGGCAGGAAATATTATTTCAAGAATTTCCTGAAAGGTCTGGGCTTTGGTTTCTGGGATGTACAACGTCGGTTGTACCGTCTGCTGGCTCAATACGGTTTTGTGTTACTGATTCCCCTGATTGGCATGGCTGTTCATCTGGGGTTCACCGACGATAGCCTTTTTCCGCAACGTAGCAGCCAGGCTGATAACCTGAGCGCCCGCTGGAAAGCCCAACCGTTTCTGCCCGGCATATACGTACCGCAAACGGATCAGGCAGATGGGCTTCAACGAATTTCCCATCTCGAACAACAGCTAAATATATCGTTTGAACTTATCTCTTTCTACCACAGCTGGTCAGCGGACAGCCTGCAGGGCCTTCCGGTTAGGCAGATCCGCGCTATAACCCAGGAAGGTGCTCATCCGTTGATTACATGGGAACCCTGGTCCAATACGTTTCCAGAGTTTAAGAGCCATCCGGAACTGGGCCGCAATCAGAAGGTATTCCGGGCCATATCGGAAGGCAAATTCGATGGTTACCTGCGCCGGTATGCGGCCTTAATAGATGCCCAGCCTACGCGTGTGTTTATTCGCTTTGCGCATGAGACCGACAATCCGATGTATCCGTGGTCGGCAAAGGGTGGCAATACCCCGGAAGAGTTCATTGCCGCCTGGCGTTATATCGTGACTTTTTTCCGGCAAGCAGGTGTCAACAACGTCGAATGGGTTTGGAATCCCTGGAAGGAAACTGCCGTACAAAACTATTACCCCGGCTCAGCCTATGTAGATTGGATCGGCATTACGTGCCTGAACTATGGGGAAGCAGCAACCGACAAGGAGTGGCATTCTTTCCAGGCGCTGTACGAACCTTACCGGTCTCAAATCTTAAAATATGACGACCCACAAATCGGGCACAAACCAGTCATGCTGACAGAATTCGGGTCGACTACCTTCGGTGGTAACCGCGATACCTGGTTTAATGAAGCGCTCACCGATTTACCGGACTATCCGGAAATTCGATCGGTAGTCTTTTTTGATGCGGAGAATGATCCAAATTGGGTAACCGACTGGCGACCGAACAAAACTACCCGGTATATTGACTGGCGGTTTGAATCGTCCAGAGATGCCATTGCCACCATCAGGCAACAACTTAAAATACTAACCGTCACCAGCAACCAGGTTGACCCTGTTGTCAGATAGACATTTCAGGTTATAGATCAGGAAGCGTGTAAATCAGGAATTGTACAAGCGCAGAATGGCTTCATTGTTTAGATTTATTCTGTCCAAGATACCCTAAGCCGTAGAGATAATTAATTGTAAAATACGTCTGCTGTTTCGGGTTAGGCGCATACGACCCATATACGTAATACAGAAGGATCATCAAAATGTATTTGACGTATTTTAGCAGGACTTTTACCGTACTCCGCTGACCATCAATGATCCGCTCGGATTTTCCCAGGTTAAACGCGTAGTCAAATACGTAATCCTTATTAAGCTTATTGCCTATTTTATGGTACACGACCAAGCCGGGGTGGTACAGAACAGAATACCCGATGGCCCGCGCCCGGTCCAGGTAGTCGACTTCTTCGCCCCCCATTAGGTTACTGCCTTTCCGGCCCAGTTCTGTATTGTACCAGCCAATTTTCAGCGCAGCTTCTTTCCGCATGGCGTAATTAGCCCCCATCAGTTTATCGGTATGCAAGGGAGAGTCACCACGGTCGAAGATACTGATGATGTAATAGTACTGTTCGGGAAGCCATTCAGGAATCCCTGAATTGTACGGCAGCACTTTACCGCCTACAATCTGGTTGGCCGGATCACGAAACAATTGATCGGAGACATCCAGGTAGTTGGGTTCAATATCGATGTCGTCGTCGAGGAAGACCAGAATTTCGTTTCTGGCTTCTTTAATACCCCGGTTACGGGCGTGCGACAGACCCTGGTTTGTTTCGACAACATACCGCACCACAGGCACCGACAAAAAAGGCTTTACAACATCGGCTGTATTATCAGTGGAGTTATTATTTATAATGAGGAGTTCAAAATTAGTCTTGCTTCGGAAGTGAGACAGAATAGACTCAATCGTTTCTTTTAAAAAAGATGCACGATTATAGGTGCAGATAATTAAGCTGTAGCTGATCATTAACAACTATCTTAATAGGTTGTATTAGCAAAAGTGAGGAGTTTCCTTTCCTAAAGAATATACGATCTAAACTTAAATCTACATTTAATGTTCTACCCGGTTCAGTTGATTGCAGCCGGATGCTTTTGTTAATAATTATCTAGTTTCATCGGTTGTGTCTGAAGGACGTCCTCCAGGAAGATTGACCGAAACGGCGAAGTTTCCGCAGCTTTATTGTAAATAGCCCGGTAGAAAAAGGCAATCATCATGAACGATATGGTATAGCCAATCACCTTCTTGATCATCTTCTGGGAGCGGCTGTTGAAGAGAAAAAAGAACAGGAATGCCAGGATCAGCACCCGGAAGTTAAGCAGGTAATCGTTGGTGCGGGCGAGAATAAAATTATCGTAAACCAGCCGATCCAGCAACGCTCCCAGAAAGTACAGGTTATAGTATTTGTAGAAATCGTATTTTTTGAAGCTCTCCTTCATCTGGGGACTGAACCAGATAATGGCAAAGTCGAGAATAAAGTATAACGCCCGCGCTGTGCCGGCACCTACCTTGTTTTCTTCGGTGATCTCCTGCATCTCGTCTAGGTTTTCTACGTAATAGTCGTAACCGATAGCGGAAACCAAAGGACCTGCTGCGGCCAATAAGAGGTTTAGAATGACCGACGCCAGCGCCGTAACAATCAGCAGCAGGGTAATCTGCAAATTTCGGCTCCTGAACCAGTCGATGTGCAGCACGGGGTAAAAGATTACGCCGATAAGGATACTCTTGTGAAAGCTGAACCCGAAGAAAATGCACAGTAGCGCCCATCCGTATTTCTTTTCCATGGCCAGATTGAGCGCGTAAAAGAATACGAACCAAGCTAGCGATTGCCGCATAATGTTCATGCTACTGAACATCAGCAGGTAGGTAAAAAAGAAAAAAATGAACCAGGGAATGATAAATGGAAACTTTTCCAGCGCCTTATAGCAGAAATAGATCTGGCAAAAGGCGATAAATACGAACAAAAATGCAAAGTGGGCATTCACATAATTAAGCACTTCGTTCAGAAACTCGTAACCAAATTCTATTTCGCGGGGGTATATGCCTGTATTGCGCAGTTCCAGGTACCACTCCAGATACGCCTTGTAGTCGATACCTACGTAATACCGGCACCCGATCAGAAAGGTATACAGCAGTATCAGGATAATCAGGTTGGGACCCCAATAATTTGGAAAGGCAACAGGTTGACCAGTATTGTCGAGAACAGGCTCCGCCGATGGTTTTGACAACAGGATCATAAACACCATCAGCAGGGTATAAAATATATACGTACCTGGCTCTACCATTTACCTGAACTTATTGTGTAGAAATATTCGTACAAACAACATTTTCCCGGATCACTCTCGCCGGATTACCGACAACGATACTGTTGGACGGAACACTCTTAACAACGATTGACCCAGCGCCAATAATAACATTATCCCCAATTTCTATGTCCCCAATTATACATACATGAGCGCCAATATCGACATTGTTTCCGAGTCTAGGCGCCCGGCTGATGCTGCCATCCGGGTTCATCCGGTTGCCAATCGTTGTGGAATGCTTGAGACCGCAATTTTCGCCGATTATACTGTCGCCATGTACAACCAAGGCCTGGCCATGCTGGAACCTTAAACCTCGTCCGGCCCTAAGGCTCCAGGGCAACTCGATTCCCAGAACCCATTCGACAAAGAACCGGTAGAAAATCAGGTACCAGAAAAAGAACACTATCAGTATTTTGTTATTCCGGATCAGGGTAGCCAAACGAAACATTGCCAGCACCAACTGCGCCTTTATGTTTCCCCGGTTTGCTTTCCAATCCTGGAATATACCATAATGCACTCCACTCGTTTCCATATACCATGCTTTGGATCAAGAAGACAAAGCTACAGATGCACCTGGGGGGTCTTCCAACTAGGTTCTCATAAACTTTTCTGTTGATTTCGGGCGTTGTAGCGGGCCAGCCGCTCGCGAATCTGATCCACCTCATTGATCGTATCAATCAGTTCCTCCGGCTTCAGATAGGGAAATTCCTGACGAACCGACTCAATGTTTTCGGCATCGGGGCAGTTTCCGGGACAGGCGTTTTTCAGATCAACGATACGCAGGGCCAGATCTTTGCGCACCACCTCATCCATCAGAATGACGTGGGCTTTTTGCAGGCCTACCTTTAACGATTTAAACTGAATCAGGATCTGCTCAGGATGGGTATTTTCCTGATCCAGCATCCGAACAATTCCCTGTAGTTGACCAGCCAGATAATTCAGCCGGTTTCTTAAGTCTAGCGTCAGGTCCTTAGGCAACATTTGCTTATGTATTATTCCGGTTGTGCATTAACGCTCTCTTTTTGGACCGGCTGCCTATTGAGCAGTTTAGTGACCATAGCCGCATCATCGCGGGTGTAAACGCCAAGCAGGTAACCAACAGGTAACAATAATAATAAAATCCCAAATCGAATGCTAAAGGTTAGTAGGTAGTTATCTAATGGTAAAACTTCGCGGATCAGGAACCAGCCGCCGATGATCGCTCCGAAAAACAGGATAGTTGTAGGATAAAAGAAAAATTGAATCAGGGGGTCCACTTTGGCGGCAGCGCGGGTAAACAGGACACGCTCGAACAGACAGGCCACAAACAAACCAAACGCTACCGATATGGTCAAGTCACCAAAGAAGTCGACATAGGCAAATAATAAGGTAAAGAGGGCTATAGCTACCGCAAACAGGATCGACGTCAGCCGGAAATCTTTCAGTTGATTATTGGCAAAGATGTAATTCTGGTAAGGAATTGTCAGGGTCTTTACAAACGCGAACAATAGAGAGAAAATCAGCACCGGGTAGGCATGTACGTACTCGACGCCAAAGACCACCGTAATCAGTTCTTCGCCGAAAAGCGTAGCCACCACCACGGCGGGCAAAAAAATAATAGAGATAAAGTGCTCATAATTGGCTAACTGCTCCTTTGTTTTTTCCTGGTTATTTTCTGTCACGTTTTTGGCAAAAACCGACAGAAAAATGCCCCCAACGCTTGTACCCAAAGTGAGCACGAGCAGCCCGAGCCGGTTACCTACATTATAGTACCCCAATTGCTCAGGCGATACCCGAAACAAACCCAGCAAAACTTTATCAAAGCTTATCAGCAGGCCATAGGCAATGGTCGAGGTCGAAATACTAAGGGAGTACCGGATGTATTTCCTGGCAATATCGAGCGAAAATGGGCCAAACTTTGACCGGATCAGCATCACCAGCGGGTAGATGGAGCTAAGCCCAACGGCCGCCATCATGTACCAGGCAATCCCAATTTCGGTTTCTCCGAATACAACAGCCGCTATCTTGGCAATGTTAAGCAGAGTCTGGGCAAAAAAGTCAATCATATTGGCCCGGACAATGTTCAGCTTCGAGGACTGATCGGTCTGGTACAGGTACAGGGGCGTCATCAGGTAATCCTGCAGGATAAAGATGACGATCAGCGAAATCTGTAGGTCGGTAAACGTACCCTGTTGGCTGGTCTGGTTCCAGAACACAAACGCCAGCACCAGCAAGGTGGTCAGCACATTGTAGAAGAAGAATACGGCCAGGTAGTTTTTCAGCCCCACGTCCGGATCATCGCTGTACATTTTCAGGTGAGCGCTGTTGACGGTATGGGTGAAAATGGATTTCACCAGCACCTGAAAAGACATGGCCAGACTGATATTCCCCAACACCGCCGGTCCCCCTATGCGCGCTATGAACACCGAACTGAGAATCCCCAGCACCATGGAGACGATGCTGATGGCGAAGTTCTGCCCTAATTTCTTACCTAACATAACGCTTACACACGTTTCTTCTTGTTGTACTTGTTCATGGCATACCGCTGTTTCAGGGCATAGCTGTTTTCTCTCCGGGCGTCGTTCAGCACAATCATCGGCTGGTTGAGCTTTTTGTTATCGACAATTTCGTTGATGTTGTCAATCTGGGCCTTAGGTGTAAAGTTGTACCGCACCACAAAAATAGTCACATCAATAAACGGCGCTAACGAGTACGCATCGGCTACCTGACCCATGGGAGCCGTATCGATGATTATATGGTCAAATCGCTCCCGAAGCTCCGTAATAAGTTGGCTCACGCGGGGCGACATCATAAATTCCGTAGGATCGTCCGGCAAAGAACCTGCTCCGATTACCGCCAGATCGGGCGCTGCGGACGTTGAGCCAATCACGGCATCTGCCGCTAAGTCCTTTCGGTTCACAAAATCACTCACCCCTGGGCCGCTGTTCAGACCCAGGCCGTTTATAATCCCAGGCTGCCGAAGGTCAAAATCCACCAAAACCACGCTGCGCCCGGCAAAACTCAGGCTCACCGCCAGGTTGATGCCCACAAATGTTTTTCCTTCTCCCGGCATACTCGAGGTAACCAGAATAACCTGATTGGCGTGCTGCGGAGCGGCAAAATCCAGGTTGCTCCGCAGCAGCCGGAACTGCTCCATATGTGGAGTCTGAATTCCTTTGGAAACGGCCAGGTATCCTTTTTTGCCGAAATGAGAAATCTCGCCCAGAACAGGCACCGAGGTGGATTTTGTAATATCCTTTTTCCGCTGGACCTTATCGCTCAGGAAATCGCGTACCATAATAAAACCAAGGGGCAACACCAGGCCCAGCACAAACGCCACCCCGAAAAACACCGGTTTCTTTGGCTGTACCGGCGTTTTGCTGGCGATGGCCGGGTCGATGACCCGGGTATTGGAACCGGTTGCCGCCAGCGACAGCGCCGATTCTTCGCGTTTCTGCAGCAGGTACACATACAAATCCCGTTTAACGCCCTCCTGCCGGTTGATGGCATTGAGCTGACGTTCAATTTCAGGGATTTGGGAAATCCGGGACCGGAAACCACCGGCTTTGTTGGCCAAATTGTCGCGGGTAACGATCAGGCCGCGTTTAATGGTACTCAGGTTCTCCAGAATGTTAAGCCGTAGATTGGCTAACTGCTGATTAATGTTTATTACCAGTGGATTGGCAGGCTCGGCGGTTCGCAACAACCGTTCGCGCTGGAGTTGCAATTCATTAAACCGGGTAATCAGATCAACCAGCGTAGGATCGTCGATCCGGAGGTTACTCGGCACCAGTTCAAACTGATCCTGCTGTTGCGACAGGTACCGCTCCAGCGACTCGGCCACATCGAGCTGAATGTTCAGGTTTGAAAGCTGATTGGAGTAATTCCGGGACTCTTCCAGGTAGGCCGTCGCTTCGGAACGGACATCTGTTACCTGGTTTCGACGTTTGAACTGTTCTACCGACCGCTCGATATCCGACAACTCACCGGTAAGATCACGCAGCCGCTCATCAATGAAATTGATGGTATTCATTGCCAGAAGATTGCGATCTTCCTTGCTCTCGGTATTATATTCGTCGATCAGTTTGTTAACAATGGCTTTGCCCTTTTCCGGAACCGGACTCAGCATACTAACTGTCAGCACATTAGCCTTTTTATTAACCTGAGCGACCGTCAGTTTCTCCTGATAGTCTAGAGCCAGATCACGCAGGTCATGAAAAACTACGTGTATCACCTGGGGCTGGTTCCGTAATACGGCCGACGCTACCAGTACCGTAAACGTCCCATATGGCCGGACAACCGACTCTCCAAACCGGCAGGTATGGGTTGTCAAGGCTCCGTCCTGCCACTCAAACTCATTGCTGTTTTTGATAACGATCTTTACTTTCTGCTTATAGGCGGCATTGTTTATTCGAGAAATGCGCACCCGAATCGGCAGTTCGCTACCGTAGATCTCCCGTTTGCTCAGAAAGGCATCGACATAATAGCTGGTTTGCAGGGACAATTCCGTTAGCACCCGCTGCATGAGCGTTATTGATTTCAGCGCTTCTATTTCGTTTTCAATACTGGTAGCTGCATTGAAAATATCCAGGTCTTTGAACACCGGATCACCGGATTGAAAATCGGGGCCTTTATCAATATCGCGAATCAGGATGGAGCTGCTAATCAGATACTGGGGGGTACTCATACGAAGCAGCACAAACGCCAGAGTTAGAAAAAGGGCAATACTGATTACGAACAAATACCAGTAGCGCAGGTACTTATACAGGAACCGCTTAAAATCGTTTTTTTCAGATTGGGAATAAATAACTTCGCCCTCGGCCATAGCGGTGTTTAGGACAGTACGAGTTACCGTACAAAAGATATAATAGCAAACCCAATGGTTGAAATTACGGCGGCCCAGATGGGCAGAAACCTATTATTTGGGTCATTCTGCGCGAGACGGGCCTGATTATCGGGTTCGACGTACACCACATCGTTCTGCTGTAGATAAAAATAAGGTGATTGCAGCACGTCTTTCGAATTCAGGTTTAAGCGGGTTGCCGTACGGATGCCTTCTTTTTCCCGAATGATCAAAACGTTTTCCCGGCGCCCAAACGGCGTCATATCGCCCGCCAGCCCCAGCGCTTCCAGCACGTTGATACGCTCTCTGGGTACGTCGATGGACGTAGGCTGATTGACTTCCCCAATCACGGTGACTTTGAAGTTTAATAATCGGACTTCTACAATGGGGTTCTTTACATACTTCCTGACCTCAGCGGTCATTTTCTGTGTTGCCTCTTCCATGGTCAGCCCGGACAATTTAACCCGCCCCAGCACCGGAAAGTTGATAAAACCTTCCCGATCAACCAGATAGCCTTCGTTCTCGCGCTTGCTGGTTACGGCATTATTAACCGTTGTCGCTTCACTGGGATTGGCACTGCTGGTAGCCGCCAACACACCATTGTTGAATAAAATACTCGACTCGGGATTCAGGCTATTAATCGTGATTCGCAGCAGATCATCCGGCTGAACCTGAAGAGGAGGGTTGTTGGCAATCTGGGTTTTGTATTCGGCTGATCCCCGCAGGTCATTCAGGTATACTAAATTGCGATTAGGTCTACAGGCCGGGAGCACGATAATGGCTATATAGAGTAAAAATCTTATTTTCATTTGTTGAAGCTATGGCTCAATATAATATAACGCTTTAACAAACCAATCAGAAGTTTTAAACGTGGTTGTAAAGCCACAGGCTATTGCTTGCTACACGAATAGAGAGGCAAACGTTGAGATACTTTAACGATTACTAATTTAAAAAGTTTTCTCGCCGGCATCTGTGCGGCCTTCCTAATCAAGCCACGACGCCCCTATTGTCACGCGCTGTCACGGGAAAAATATTTAATGTAGAATGTCAAAAACGAGCTGCCGTAAAATATCCCCTTCGTTCATAGACGGCGAATCAATGCCTTTGGCCAAGGCGTCGGACCGGCGGATGGCGTGGATAATAGCGACCACTTTGGGAAGCGGAAACGTACGGGCGGCTGACAGGTAACCTTTGGCAAAAAAGGGGTTGATGGCCAGTAATGCAGCAACGGCTTTTTCAGACTGGTCTTTGGAGGCCTGCACCATGAGCACCCGGCTGAAATACTGGAACAACTGCGTGAGGATCATGATGAGCGGATTATCCTTGGCGTTGCGACCAAAATAATCGACGATGCGATTGGCCTTGACCACATCGCGCTGCACCAGAGCTTTCTGTAGTTCAAAAACATTGTATTCCTTGCTGATACCCACCAGTCGCTCTACCGTACCGGCAGCGATCTCTTCGCCAACGTGAAGGTTCAGCAGGATTTTGTCAATCTCACTGGCCAGCCGTTTCAGGTCATTACCGATGGCGTCGACCAGCATCTGGCAGGCTTTTGGGCTCACCTTAGCACCCTGTTCGTGGCAGTATTCCGCGACCCAGTCGACCAATTTGTTGTCGTACATCTTCTTGACGCCGAGCAACACCCCTTTTTGTCCAAAAGCTTTGACCCAGGTTTTGCGCTCATCCAGGCCTGCTTTACCATCTTCTTTGACAAAGCATAGCATCAGAATCGTGCTCGACAACGGGTTGGCCGCGTAATCCTCCAGAAGCTGCTGCCCGCTTTTATCGCCAATGCCGGCAATCTGCTGCGCTTCTTTGACCAGGACCAACTGACGCTCGGCCATAAACGGGTAGCGCCGGGCGTAGTTCAGCACCGCGCCCACATCGGTGTCTTTGCCGAACAGCACAAACTGATTAAATCCACGCTCAGCCACCGGCACGGCCACCTTTTCCAGTTCGTCGGCAATGCGGTCCAGGTAATACGGCTCATCGCCGTGGATCAGGTAAACCGGTACCAGCCGTTTGTTGCGAATATCTTTCAGGAGGTTAGTAACAGCGGGAGTCATAGGGCGGCAAAACTACGCGAAACCGGGCAAACTGACCAGCCTTTCCCGCGCAAAAGCCACCAGTTGTGGCCAGAAGCGGGCAAAGCACTCTCCAATGAACCCGTAATGGGCCGTAAAATCGTCAATGGCCGTATCCAGGCCAGAAGGGAAAGCCGTCCGGCGCGACAATCCTTTCAGGGACCGGTCGATGCCTTCAATCGTTTGGTAGTGGTTCAGCCAGTCGTACCGGATCATGGCTTCGGCCATGCGGTCGGCACCTGGTGGCAGGCGGTTCCAATGACGGTGCAGTACCTCATACACATAGGTCCGGAAACCCAGCAGAGAATCATCCGGGCTGGTTGCCAGCTGAACGGCCAGGAAGTGATCGAAGAATACGTCGACGGCTACCCCGGCGTATTTATGGCACCGAGGATATAGCAATTGGCGGACAGCCGCTACCTGGGCGTGGGCGTCGGTGTATTCGTCAATGGCCCGGTGCAACCACACGCCGGCCTGTTCGTTGGGGGTTAAGCCATGCCGGGGATTGGCCGGATTTCCTTTGATAAAATCAGCGATGAAGTTGCCGATGATCAGGCTTTCGTGGCGCCCGGAGAGATATGCATGCGCCAGAATGTTCATGATACCGGCAATAACCTGGGGTCTGTCGGCATGGAAAGCAGCTCCGTCGGCGCATACCGCTCCACATGAACCCCAAACCGGCGCAGAAACTCTACTCCCTCGTCGACGGGTATGCCCTTGTATTCGGCGTACGAATGGTAATAGATCACCCGGTCGATTTTCATGCTGTAAATAATGCGGGCGCAGGCTATACAGGGCGACAGGGTCACGTACAGGGTAGAACCTTCCATGCTGGAGCCATTCTTGGCTGCGTACAAAATGGCATTCTGTTCGGCATGCAGCGCCAGCGAACAACTACCTTTTGAATCGCGAGGGCAACCCACTCCCGGGAATTCTTCGTCGCAGTTGTGCGTACCGGCCGGGGGACCGTTGTAGCCGATCGAAATAATGCGGGTCTCCTTGGTCAGTACTGCACCGACTTGCGCCTTAATGCAGTGAGAACGCCTGGCCAGGTTAACGGCCAATTCCATAAAAATATCGTCGAAGTGGGGTTTGCCCATGCCGGAGAATTAATTCAGTTCCCGGAAAATAGCCACAATCGACTGAAAAGACAAATGCAAACTTTGCTTTTCTTCTCCCCTATTCAATCTGCCGGTACTGTAGACGACCAACCTAATTAACGCGTCAGACGCTTGCGTCCTGAAGTTCGCTACGCAGCTTATGCGACAGCAACCAGTCCGGTTTGTGGGTAATCACCTTCGCTTTCAATTCGTTCAGCATGGAGTACAGACCATAATACGTGCGATTGATATACAGGCCATCTTGAGAACCTCTGGCAACTTTCGAGTTCTTCAGTTCTTCGATCTGCGAGAGTTCTTCGGCAAAAGCATACACGCGGTCGAAGTAGGCATCGTCGCCGAAGTCAAACTCCCGGACGCTGAAGGGCAGGCCCAGCATATAGATCATCTGCTTGAACAAATCAGTGAAGAAGGCTTCTTCTTTGGGGCTGTCCCCATCAACCAGGAACTCAAGATTCCGGAAGATCTCCTTAGTTAATGCCTCGTCCTCCAGCGTATCGAAATTAATGAGCCGGAAGTAGTTGTCGTAGAAATAATCCGGGATGACCTTCACACAGCCGAAATCAATTACCCCCATGGTGCCGTCGGCATGCATCAGGAAATTACCGGGATGCGGGTCGGCATGCACCTGCCGAAGGGTATGCACCTGGTAGTTATAAAAATCCCACAGCGCCTGACCAACACGGTTGCGCACTTCCTGCGAGGGGTTCGTTTTCAGAAAATCTTTCAGGTGCAGCCCGTCGAGCCAATCCATCGTCAGAATACGCTTGCTGGATAGTTCCGGGTAGTATTTAGGAAAAACCAGGTTGGGGATGTCAGCGCAGGCTTCCGAGATGGCTACCGAGCGCTTCAGCTCCAGGTCATAATCGGTTTCTTCCAGCAGTTTGGCTTCCACCTCACCCATGTAGCGGTCAATATCCCGTTCGTTCAGGTTCAGCAGCCGCACGGCCAGGGGCTTGGCAATTTTCAGGTCTGAGCTGACACTGTCAGCCACTCCAGGATACTGTACTTTTACCGCCAGCTTTTTATCGCCCTTCCAGGCCTGGTGTACCTGCCCGATAGACGCTGCGTTAACCGCGTCCATCTCGAACCGGTCGAACAGTTGATGCGGTGATTTGCCGAAATACGTCCGGAAGGTTTTCACCACCAGCGGCCCCGACAGGGGCGGAGCCGAGTACTGCGACATAGAGAACTTATCCACGTACGCCCTGGGCAAAATATTCCGGTCCATGCTCAGCATCTGGGCCATTTTCAGGGCACTGCCTTTCAGCTCGCTCAGCGCATCATAGATGTCGGCTGCGTTATCCGAGTGCAGTTCCTCGTTTCCCATACCGGGCTGAACGAGTTTTTTGCTGTAATGCTTGATATAATTGCCCCCCACCTTGATGCCCGCCTTAACAAACTGGCTCGCTCGGGCTACTTTCGAGGTAGGAATATGGTTTTGGGATTTCATAGGGTAGTTAGCTAAGCCTGTAGTCGACAAGTTACCATCGACTAACGACGGGTCACCGGTTTTGATAAATGAATTTGGCCAGATCAAACAGCGAATCCAGTGGGGAACGGCCAATAAGATCAAACGCTGTGTTTACCGCTTTTTCGATGGCTGTGTCCGTCTTTTCAAAGTTCTTGCTCACGTCGCGGATCCAGAAATCCAAAATGTATAGGGTCTGCACCCAGAGACCGTCGGAGTAACGGTCGGTCACAAAGGGCCGGGGTTCTACCTCCCGGCTTTCGCGCCCTTCGGCCAGCAGGTCGCGGGCAAAATCGAAGAAAGCGTCTTTGAACGGGTCCAGCGTGCGACTTCGGGAGACTGTACCCCGCCGGGCCCGCAATACCGGATTCATGTCGGCACGGGCGGTGCCGGACTCCTCGCGCAGACGATTGTAACTGTACGTCACAAAACTGCGCTGGCTTTTCAGCACTTCAACCCAGGTATAATAAAAGGCGAGCAGCTTTTCCCGAACGGAGTAGGTCTGGTACACGGTATCGGCCTCCACCGTTTGCCGGGCTTCCTGAAAGAAAGCCAGCCAGATGTCGGCCTCAATGGCGTCGAACGAAGCGTAGTAGTTGTAAAACTCAACTTCGGGTATTTTCAATTTCTTGGCAAACTGATAAACGGAGGGTGGTTGTCTGCCATGTTCCAAAACGTAATCACTGTACGTTTTGCGGATTTTTTCCAGCGTTTCCATACACTAGGGAAACGGCCGGTTCAGGAAAAAAGTTTTAGTAAAACAGCCATGACAAGGGCATTATCAGCCTTTATTTTTTCGCTTACAGATCAGCCACAAAGGCGCCCTGCTGCCGGACCGAAAAGCACTGAATATTCCGGGTGGCGGCCTCCGCCAGCAACTGATCGGTCAGCGCCGTTTTGTTGGAATCATCGAAAAGAATATGCCGGGCTACAACCCGCCCGTTGAGTTCCTCCCAGGAGCGGAGAGCGTTCCGGCGGATGATGAGGTAATCGACCACCGCCGGGAGTTGCCAGCGTTCGGAGCCATTTAGCCGGTTGACCAGCATAATACGTTTTCCCTGCCAGACCATTAACCGGTAATCACTGGCTTGTAATGAATTGCCCGCGGCTTCACCCGTATCGGTCAGGGCCGAGACGCTGAGGTCCGTTACCCCCCATTGGCCAAAGGTATTCTTGAGATAGAAGTCAAAGGAACGGGGATCTTTTCTCAGATCCAGATCCGTAAACAAGGTAGCTTTGGCCCCTTCGGTCAGGCTTACCGCCGTTTTATGCGGCAGAAAGTGAACCGCCAGCCTGCGCTGGTGTTTCTGCAGGTATTGATCCGTCAGCAACAGCGCGGTCAGGCTCAAGCCCAGAAAACAGGTAAGCCAAAGGTACGTCTTTTGTCTCGTCACCAGCAGGGCTACCCCGCTCAGGATAATCAGATAAATCAGGAGCAGCTGCACCGGCGACAGCCAGAGTCCATCCCAGATGGCGCCCGGCAACTGACCGGTCATCGATACCGCCTGGTTCAGCAGCCAGGCCGTTTTCTGCAATACCCAGCCGGCCCATTCGTTTAGTCCGGGAATCCAGCACACCGCCAGCGTCCCCATTGCCACCGGCAGCAGCACCTGCGATAAGACCATGACCACCGGGTTGGCCAGCAGAAAATACGTGGGAAACTGATGAAAATAGAAAACCGCCAGCGGGAAGGTAGCAAGTTGCGCCACCAGCGCCAGCGCAGTAACAGCCCAAAGCTTGTCGAGCCATACATACCGGCATGAAAGGGACTGATACAAGCCCGACTGCCACGCACCGATACCCGCCACGGCCAGATAAGACAATTGAAACCCGGCCGAAAATAAGGCGTACGGATCGGCACTTAAAATAAAGAAAGCTGAAGCTGCCAGCGTGTTCGGCATACTATGCGTTCGGCCCATCATCCGGGCAATAATCAGCAGCGTCAGCATCCCGGCCGAGCGAAGGACGGGCGGAGAAAAGCCCGTCATTAACGCATAAAACCAGAGGATGAGCAACTGAATTGACCCAAGTAGGTATTTTCCGCCCCGCCGTTTTTCCAGAAAACCCAGGAGAACCGTTAATACCCCAAACAAGATAGCAACATGCAGACCCGATACCGACAGGATGTGTACGGCTCCGGATGCGGCATAGGCCCGGTACTGCTCGGGGTCCACATCATCGCGCACCCCGAGAATCATGGCGTTGATGATACCGTACTCCGACCGGGAACCGACCTGCCGGGTAAATAAGCTATCGGCAAACAGGTTAACAGCGTTAGCCAGCCCCACCAACCGGTTTGGTGGGGCTACACCGAGCACCTGTCGCTGCGGTTGCCTCAGGTATTGCTGGTGGTAGATACCTTTGTAAGACAGAAAACGCTGGTAGTTAAATTCGCCAGGATTCAACGGTGGATCTATAAGACGGGGGGTACCTTCCACCAGCCAGCGTTCGCCATATTGGGGTAGTGGTATACCCGATTTATCAAGGTAAACAATGACCCGGCCGCTTACGGGTTGATACGTACCACCGACCCGACCCCGCCGAAGTGCCAGTTCCACCCGGTAGGTTTTCGCCCGCTCCTCGGGTTGGTTGGCAATAACGGCTTCATAGGCCTCCAGGGGTAGACTCAGATGAAGGATATTGTCGGAACGGGTGGCTGGGGTGTGGACGTAAGTAATAACCCAGCCCAGGGAAAACAGCAACAGCGTACTACCGATACCCGCGCCGGGACTGAGCGGCTTCCGATCCTGCCGGGCGTTTCTGAATACCCCCCAACCAAACAGGATGGCGCCCCCTATGCCCAGACCGGCAACCCACCAACCCAACTGCGGTTGCCATACATAAAAAAGAATGCCGCCTATCAGGGCGGCTGCGTAGCGGACAAAGGGGGAACCTTTCATAAAACCGGATAGGCGGTTTGGGGCAGCACCATTTTGTAATGCATAATACCGCACTCATCAAACAGGTCGCCCACGGGTTCAAAGCCGAATCCCGTGTACAGCGGCATGGCACTCACCTGCGCGTGCATATACACCAGCTCCGGCTGTGCGTGGTGCCTGAAAACATCATCAAGCACCGCTCTGACCAGCGCCCTACCCACGCCTTGCCCCCGAAAAGCCTGACGAACGGCAAAACGCTCCAGTTTAATGCCTTTGGGAGTTTGCCGCCAACGGGCCGTACCGCAAGGTTCACCATTGGCGAGGGCCAGAAAATGACGGCTGCTTTCTTCGAATTCGTCGTATTCTTCGTCGGCGGGCACCTGCTGCTCCTCCACAAACACCTCCCGGCGTATGGCGAATGCTTTTTCCAGTTCAGCAGGATTGGTAATCAGTAAAACGTCTATCATAAGCAATTAATGAACCAGCAACCGGGCACTTTTTGATTCAGAATCGGTTTTCACTCGCACTACATAAACACCAGTGGGCAAGCCATAGACGGGTACAGTCACACGGACACTCGGATAATCTGTATAAAATAAACTTCGAAGAGGACGACCGTTAATGTCCAATACCTCTACTGTAAATGATTTGAACCCTGTAAATAGAACATCGGCCTCGGTTTCAATGGTAGCCGGATTTGGTGAAATTCGCAGGGTTAAAGCTTCTGCCTCAGGCAAAGCCAAAGCAGAGTTGATAAGCCGTCGCCGGCGTGGACTCACTGCTAAAACCGTACGCATCCGATCTCGCTGACCTTTTGTAAACAAATTCATGCAGCGGTCCGGTGAATAATCCATGTAGTTTTCAATCTGGTCACGAGTACGTACGCCATTACAGGTAGAAAATGTTTGGGTACACTGCGTCGTCTTGTTCTCCCGTTCGGTGGGCGGAGTATCGGCCACATAATCATCCCCGCATACATCATCTCCCCAGGTATGGATCAACCCCAACCAGTGTCCTACCTCATGGGTGGTAGTCCGGCCACAACAATAGGTTGGATCCGTTACGGCACCTATACGACCAAAAGCACGAAAATCAATAATCACGCCATCAGTAAACTCATTGGTTTCACCAGGCAAACCAGGTAAGGAGCCTCCCCATTCGGGAAACTGAGCCACTCCAAGATAAAATGAGTTTTGAGATCTATCCGATGGTACAACCCAAATATTTAAATAGCGATCGCTTGGCCAATACGCAATCTGCGACAGGAGAACATCATCCTTAAATACATCATAACTTGCTTTGACGTTGAAGTGACGCGTTATACCTGTGGAGGGACGGCCAGTAGGATCTGCCTGGGCCAAAACGAATTCGATACCTGTATCAGCACCAATTGGATCAGTATTGTATCCAGGAGTGCCTTCCATCCGACGATAATCTTCATTTAATACTTGAATCTGAGAGATTATCTGCTCATCTGAGATGTTCGGGTTATTAGCTCCGCCAATAAAACCAGACGTGTTATTATGAATAACATGGACCACAATCGGAATCCGGTATACAGTTTCGCCGGTCCGGCTTTGGGCTTGTAACTCTTTAAATTCCAGTATTTTCTGGTTTAAGGCTTCTACATTATGCCGACGGAGCGGATTTCGCCGTTGTAAGACCTGCTCATACTCCACATGGGCACACCGCTTCACCTGTGCATCAGGTAATGACTGACCACTAACAGACAGCAAAGAGCCGGCCAGCCATAGGCCGCCGGCTCCCAAAAACAACTTATTACTGACCCGCTTCTTCATAGGCGGCAATGATCTCTTTAACTAACCGGTGACGAACCACATCGCGTCCATCCAGTTCAACGAAGGCGATGCCTTTTATATTTTTTAAAATATCAACCGATTCGATCAATCCTGACTTCTGCTTGTGAGGCAGGTCAATTTGCGACCGGTCGCCGGTGATGATCGCCTTGGAACTGGGGCCCATCCGGGTCAGAAACATCTTCATCTGCATCGGCGTCGTGTTCTGCGCTTCGTCGAGCAAAATAAAAGCGTTGTTCAGGGTCCGGCCGCGCATATACGCCAGCGGAGCGATTTCAATGATCCGGTTCTCTACGTAGTACTTCAGCTTCTCGGCCGGAATCATATCGTCCAGCGCATCGTAGATCGGGCGAAGATACGGGTCAATCTTTTCCTTGAGATCACCCGGCAGAAAACCCAGGTTTTCGCCTGCCTCTACCGCCGGCCGGGTTATAATGATCTTCTTGACCTCTTTATTTTTCAACGCCCGCACGGCAATGGCCACGGCGGTATAGGTTTTGCCCGTACCGGCCGGCCCAACGGCAAACACCAGATCGTGTTTTTCGGCGGCTTCGACCAGTTTTTGCTGGTTGGCCGTTTTAGCCCGTACGACTACCCCTTTGGTACCGTATACCAGGACATCATCGTCGGAAACGATCTCCGGACGGGCCTCCGGCTGGATACCTCCGCTTATATATTCCTTCACGTTCTCGTGGGTTAGTTTACCATACTTCTGATAATGCTCCATCAGCGAGTCCAGAATATCGGTAATACGGGTAATTTCTGGTGTTGTGCCTTTGATGCGGATTTCATTGCCCCGCGAGATGATTTTACTCATCGGAAAGGCAGCCGCTACTTCCTTAATGTTGTTGTTCTCCACGCCCAGGAACTCGGTCAGCGAAACATTCTCCAGCGTGATTACTTTTTCGACCAAATGCTCTATTCGTTTAAAGGTTTATGAAGACTCGTAGTCCGAAATATATCGGGTTTGTCTAACAGTACAACAATTTTTCCCGAAAAATTATTCGATGTGGCGCTACTTTTATATGAAGGAAAAAACAAGTCGGTTTTCATTGATAAATAAGCGAAGGGCGTGTATATTGGCCCCGTCCGCCGATGCTCTCTCCCCTGTAAAAAGATGCGTTTTTTCAACAGCCTGCCGCACTTAAAATTCCGATTTTTTTTCGGCAGCGTTACTCATTTTACAATCAGGTTGTTGAGCGTATCAAGTTACCGAAATGCCAGCCCTGGTACGGTTCCCTGTCTTGCCTTATGTAACAGCGTTTGCTTATACTTGCGTTAGCCATGGAAAACGCCCGCCCAAACAACAATTTCCGTAAACCCCCTACCAGCCCAGGAGGCCGTCAGCAAACCAGCAACCGCTGGCTCGATACCGGTTTAGGAAAATTACCTCCGCAGGCTATTGATCTGGAAGAGGCTGTACTGGGCGCGCTGATGATCGAAAAAGATGCGCTCTCGGCCGTTATCGACATCTTAAAGCCGGACAGCTTTTATAAAGAAGCCCACCAGCGGATCTACAACGCGATTCTGACGCTTTTTTCCGACTCCGAACCGATTGACCTGCTGACGGTTACGTCTCAACTCCGAAAATCCGGAGAAATTGATGTTGTTGGCGGTGGCGGCTACATCACCGACCTGACAACTCGGGTAAACTCGGCGGCTAATATCGAGTACCACGCCCGGATCATTACGGAGCAGGCCCTCAAGCGGTCGCTGATTACCATGTCTTCCGAAATCCTGCGGGATGCCTACGAAGACACCACCGACGTATTCAACCTGCTTGATAAAACGGAGCAGTCGCTATTCCGAATTACCGAGTCCAATATCCGGAAGAATTATTCCGATATGAGTACCATCGTCCGCCAGGCTCTGAACGAGATGGAGACGAAGAAAAACCAGCAGGGCTTAACGGGGGTGCCATCGGGCTTTACCAACCTTGACCGGCTTACTTCGGGCTGGCAACCTACCGAACTGATCATTCTGGCGGCCCGGCCGGCGATGGGTAAGACTGCATTTGTGGTCTCGGCACTGCGAAACGCGGCCGTGGATCATGGCAAACCGGTGGCGATCTTCTCGCTCGAAATGTCGTCGGTGCAGTTGGTTAACCGTCTGATTTCGGCCGAAGCCGAAATCGACAGCGAGAAAATCCGCAAGGGTACCCTGGCTCCGCACGAATGGACGCAGCTTCACCATAAGATCCAGCGTCTGACGGAAGCGCCCATTTTTATTGATGATACCCCTGCCCTATCCATTCTGGAGCTACGGGCCAAATGCCGGCGCTTAAAGGCCCAGCACGACATTCAGATGGTTGTGATTGACTACCTGCAGTTGATGACGGGTGATACCACCAAAGGCGGAGGCAACCGTGAACAGGAAATTGCTTCCATTTCGCGGGCACTGAAAAACCTGGCTAAGGAGCTGAACGTACCCGTAATTGCACTGTCGCAGTTGAGTCGGGCCGTCGAAACGCGGGGGGGCGATAAGAAGCCTCAGCTTTCTGACCTTCGGGAATCCGGTTCCATCGAGCAGGATGCCGATATGGTTATGTTCCTCTACCGGCCGGAATACTACAACATTACCCAGGACGAAAACGGCAATTCAACCGCCGGCATTGGCGAGGTTATCATAGCCAAAAACCGGAGTGGCTCACTCGATACGATCCAGCTCCGGTTTGTCAACCGATTTACCAAGTTCTGCGATCTCGACTCGTACTTCGAGCCGGTCCAGACTCCGGGCTTTAGCAGCGATGTCTCCGGTCTGAGCAGTTTTGATGCCCCCCCGGCCGGCGGCACCTTCCGCAGCAAAGCCAACGACCTCTCCAACTTCGGCTACTCCGACCCGAAACAGGAAACGCCTTTTTAGGAGTGATGAGTTATAAGTGATGAGCGATGAGTGGAGCTGTACGCAACCTTTTCACTCATCGCTCATCACTTATAACTCATCACTTTTTTCTCAGCAGCACCACGTTCTCCACATGATGCGTATGGGGGAACATATCTACGGGTTGCACGGCAACGACTTCGTATTTTTCATCAAGCAGATTCAGGTCCCGGGCCTGGGTGGCGGTGTTGCAGCTTACATAGACGATGCGTTCGGGCCCGGCTTCCAGAAGTTGCTGCGTTACGGCTTCGTCCATACCGGCGCGGGGCGGATCGGTGATGACCACGTCCGGTCGGCCGTACCGGTCAAATAACTGCTCGGTCAGGAGGTCTTTCATGTCTCCGGCCAGGAAGGTCGTGTTGGTGATGCCATTCACCTGGGCATTCACACGGGCGTCGTTAACAGCGGTCGCCACGTATTCTATACCCACTACTTCTTTGGCCTGCCGGGCTACAAACAGGGCAATGGTACCAGTACCGGTATACAGATCATAGACCCGGTCGCTGCCGGTTAGCCCCGCCATCTCGCGGGCAATGCGGTACAAGTGATACGCCTGCTGCGAATTTGTCTGGTAAAACGATTTAGGGCCTACCCGAAACACCAGGTCTTCCATCCGCTCTTCGATATAAGGCGTTCCGGCGAAGGTAATCACCTCCTGATCCTGGTAAGTATCATTCTTCTTGGTGTTGATGATGTAATTCAGCGACGTAATCTCCGGGAATTGATTTTGCAGAAATGTCAGCAACTGATGCAGCGTCTCCGGATGGTCCTGCGCTACCTGAAGCGTCACCATTACCTGACCCGTTGAGGCTGTCCGGATAATCAGCGTCCGCAGATAACCAGTGTGGGTCTTCAGGTTATACATCGACAGATTATGCCGCGAGGCATAGTCGGCGAAGGCAAGCCGGATGGCATTCGACGGATCGGGCTGCAGATGACAGTGAACGATTGGCAGCACCTTATCGAACCGCTTCGGCACATGAAAGCCAACCGTCCGCTGGTCGAACACCTGGCCTGATTGCACTTCGGCCTGGGTCAGCCAGCGGCCCTCGGCACAGGTAAACTCCAGTTTATTGCGATAGTAGCGCATCGGTTCGGCCGGCAGAATGGGCTGAATCTCAGGCAGCGTCACTTTGCCGATGCGCGTCAGGTGGTCGATGACCTGCTGGCGTTTGAAGCGCAACTGTTCATCGTACCGGATATGCTGCCACTTGCAACCTCCGCAGGTACCGAAATGCTGGCAGAAGGGTTCCGCCCGTACCTCAGAATACTGGTACACTTTTTCGGCAACGCCTTCGCGGTACTGTTTTTTCCGATTCGTTATCCGAATGTCTACCACATCGCCGGGGGCGACCACGGGGCCACCCTCGCGGTTTTCAACAAAAACAACGCCCTCTGCGGTTCGAACCAGGCACTTTCCTTCGGCGGCAACATCGTCGATCCGCACCTGCTCCAACCGTTCGGGGGTTTTATGGGTCTTGATACGCATAATTGCTAAAAAACCGCTAATTTAAGCATCCGTTCCCGGACGGTAATCATCCTGACCTGACCCAATGAAACAATACTACCCTACTTATGCTGGTAAGTGGCTGATAGTCTACCTGATGATCCTGTTTTCCGCCCAGGCTTTTGCCACGCATATAGTAGGTGGGGAACTGGAGTTTCAAAGACAGCCGGTCGGAAGCGCCTTTACCCACCGTATCAACCTGAATCTTTACTTTGACGACATAAACGGCAACCCGGGTGCCGAGGATGTTACCATCAACGTCTTTGTTTATCGGAAGCGGGATAACGCCCTGATGGGATCTATCGAACTATTCCGCATCAGCAACCAACTGGTCAACTACAGCGTACCCGCCTGCGCCATCAGTAATCTCCGCACCCGGCTTATCAAGTACACCCGGGACGTTACCTTTGCCCAGACATTCAACGATGCCGGCGGCTACTACATGGTTTGGGAGCGCTGCTGCCGCAACGGAACCGTAACCAATATTGTCAATCCGGGCGGAGCCGGTTCTGCCTTTTACCTGGAATTTGCCGCCCCCTGGAACAACCAATCGTCATTTATTAACTCCTCGCCGGTGTTTGGTACCGCCAAAGGGGATTATATCTGTTTGAACCGACCGTTTACGTTTGATTTCAGCGCGAAAGACCCCGATGGGGATAGTCTGGTTTACACCCTGGTAACACCGTATAACGGATTTAGCAACCAGAACCAGCCGAACCCACAGATTTCCAGTCCCGGCCCGTATCCGGGCGTAAACTGGAGCACGGGCATTGACCTGCAGAACGTAATTCCAGGCCCGGCCCCGCTACGGGTAGATAGCCGAACGGGTTTACTGACCGTGACGGCTAACCGGATCGGGCTTTTTGTGTTTTCCGTGCAGGTTGAGGAATACCGGCGGCCGGCACCCGGTGCGGCCCGGCAAGGGATTGGATTGGTTCGCCGGGATTTCCAGTTGCGCGTTATTGAGTGTCCGCTTAATGACGCACCCAGAATTCTGCTGCGGCCCGAGGGACAGAATGCTTTTTACAAAGAAGGTACGGTACTGACCATTTCCGAAAAAGAAGCAAACTGCCTGAGTCTATTAATAACCGACCCGAACCCCAACCAGCGCATCCAATTATTCAACCTGAGTGGCTCGCTGCCGGATCTGAAAATAACCCCCGGCGAATTGCTGACCCGCACCGACCGCGATACCCTCCGCGCCGAATTCTGCTTTGGCCGGTGCGTTGGTCCGGGCGACGGCACTCCCATTACACTAGTTATTCTGGCCACCGACGAAGGCTGTCCGCAGGGACTCTCCGATACGCTGGTCGTCCGGCTCAACATCAGTCCGGACGATAACCGCAAACCCACAGCGCGAACCGACCTGCTGAACAACCGGGGTCAGGTAACAGTAGGCACATCGCTGACCTTCAACGCGTTCGGCACCGATCCCGATAACGATTTTATTACCCTTCAGGCAGTAGGGCGAGGATTCTCGCTGGCGCAGGCAGGAATGACGTTTGCCCCAGTATCAGGTACCGGCAATGTGGCACAAGTGTTTCAGTGGAAGCCGGTTTGTACCCAGGTCGGCAATTACACCGTCGATTTTATTGTGACCGATACCCGGTGTGAGCGGAACCTGCGTGATACCGTGACGGTGCAGCTAACGGCCAGAGGGACTCCCGGCCAGCCGCCCTCAGTAGCAACTACTTTGGGAAAACCGGCCATTGAAATGACGGTCATACCGGGTGGGTCGCCAGAGAGCGCAGTGGTATTTGATGTCCTGGCCAATGATCAGGATCGGGATACCCTGCGTCTGCTGGCCCAGGGCCAGGGGTTTAACTGGCAGGACCTGGGCATGGAATTCACCGATAAAACCGGCTTGCCCACGCTTCAGTCGACATTCCGCTGGAATCCCACCTGTGCCCTTCTCGAAGGAAAAGACGAAGCTACCTTTACGCTCGACTTTGTAGCCGATGACCGGAGTTGTCAGCCCAAAAACAAAGATACCACAACGGTCACCTTCACGCTGAAAAACCTACCGGTTGATTACGACATAACGGTACCCAATGTTTTTACGCCCAATAATGATGGTGTCAATGACTACTTTGCCGTACCGGAACTGCCCCTTGACAACTGTTCGGAGCAGTTCCGATCGGTAGAAATTGTCAACCGATGGGGTAAACGGGTGTATTATTCGACCGACCGGCAATTTAAATGGCTTGGGGAAGACATACCGGCAGGGGTGTACTACTACAGCATCCAGTATACCCGGCGAGTGTATAAAGGCGGAGTAAGTTTATTGAGGTAACCCCACAAGCCGAATACCTGCGAGGTCACCAACTGGTATGCGTTGCTACTGAGTTGGGGTGGCCCGATCAATCTGAAGGGTTCCTCTAAGCTCTCCATCCGGATAGGTTTTCGAGCCGATCAGGACATAGTAGTTGCTAAAAATCAGGTCATTTTCCTGAGCGGGCGTCAACGTTAGAGTTCCCGTTACCGGCGATGTCGCTGAACTGGACAACGGAATTTCAACGGGCCCATTAGTACCCTGAACCGCCCGGTGCAGGTTGATGTACGTAGGGGTTACACCCTGGTGCGTAATGGTATAGGTTAACACCCTGGTAGTTTTATTATATTGTCCTTCAAACCGACCGGTGGCTGAACTGGCATTAGGGGGAAGTACATCCCGTCCACTTAGTGTGGAGACAATGTTTAAGGTGTCACGTAAATCCGGATCATTATCATTTTCGCAGGCGGTAAATGTAAGGGTGCCCACCAAAAAAGCCGGTAATAAGAGCAGGAACGATTTCCGTTTCATAAATGTGGAATTGGGGTAGTCTTCGTGTTTATAGCGCAAGTATACTATTTTTGTTTAGATTCCCGAGTGATGGCCGTTTGGCATTTTATAAACTGGTTTGCCGGTTTTTTTCCCACCAGAACCGGCGAAATCTGACCGGGCAGCGAAATGCCTGGTGATCAGATCACCCAGATATTATCTTTCCGGATGTAATACAGGTGATTGTTCCAGAAAATCCGCAGCCAGATATCCTTACTGCCAAGAATATTGACTTTATGCCCGCGTCCGATGGTTTCGGCCACGGGAGCAGCTCCGGAGGGCTCATTGCGCAGCAACACCCGGTCGTGGCTGGTTACCCCCGACTGATACCCCTCAGGTAGGTTTACAAACACCAGCAGGCCGGTCAGGTAAAGCAGCAATACCCACTTGTGCCGCTGAAGAATGGGCTGCTTCTGAAACATTTTGGTAATCAGAACCAGAAAAACATATAGTCCCAAGCCAAGCAACAGCAATTGCAGGTATAGGCCATACTGTTTGTAAAAGAAATAGAAGTAATTCAGGTCATCCGTCTCATACCCTGTCAGCCCGTTAACCCGTGCTATATCACTCATCCGGCGCAGCACCTGTTCATCGGGATGGCGGTCGAAGTAAACCTGCAGAAAATAAAGCAGCCTGGGGACATCACCTTTTTTCTCATAGGCATAAGCCAATTTAAGCAGCATGGCATCGGTAGCTGGTTTCCCATCGGCGAGCGCTTGTTCGTACAAAAGCGCAGCCTCCTCAGGTACACCGGCCGCAAACAGGGAGTCGGCCGTGCGTACATAATCTGGCTGAGCTAAGGCCCGGAAACTCAGCAGGAAGCAAAAAAATAGACTTTTTTTAAGAAAACGGACTTGCATTAAATCGTAGAAACAGATACTTTTGCATCGCGATTCGGGAAGGCTTCATGTGAAGATCACCCGAATCACAAATATAGTAGATCTGGTAGCTCAGTTGGTAGAGCAATACACTTTTAATGTATGGGTCCTGGGTTCGAGTCCCAGCCGGATCACAAATGAGTGAAGAGTTATGAATTAAGAATTAATTCTTTTGCGACATAAAGCAACTCATAACTCTTCCCTCTTAATTCTTAACTCCTGAAGATCTGGTAGCTCAGTTGGTAGAGCAATACACTTTTAATGTATGGGTCCTGGGTTCGAGTCCCAGCCGGATCACCAAAACATCGCCACAGCCCCACGCTGTGGTTTTCTGTTTTTAGCAACCTCATTTCGTATTCACAGAAAAGCCTCATTGCTGGGGCTTTTCTGTGGGTTATATTTAGGAATCAGAATGGCAGATCGCTGCCTTCTTCTTCAAACGTTACGCCAAAGGGAGTTCCGGCCGGCTGCGCAGCTGCTTTAGGCTGATCCGGACGAATGGTTTCGCCTTCCAGCAGTTCGATACGCCAGGCGCGTACGTCGGTATACCAGCGATCGTTGTACTCGCGGGACTCTATGTTTACCGTTACTTTAAGGGTATCGCCGTTGGTGAACTGCTTCAGATCGTTGGCTTTTTCGCCCCAGGCGGTCATACAAACTTTCTTCGGGAACTGGTCAATGGTTTCGATCACAAACTCCTGTTTGTTCCAGGCTCCATTTTTTCCCTGTCCGGTCACCTCCGGCATGACCTTCACTAATTTTCCCGTTAATTCCAGTGCCATACTTATAATTTTGATGCGTTGAAAGGCTGAATTTACGAAAATTCCGGGACTTTTTTCTCGTTGCACCGGTGGAAATTTGCGCTTAAAACAGCATTCACGTTCTCACACAAAAGGAATCGTCAGGTGGTGAATTCGCAGCAGGAAAGCCAAGTCATTGATTACCTGTTAAAAGCACGCAAAACGCCTGTGCGGCTTCTATTGTCAATAAAGTTTCATGTGTTACCTCTTGTCTTTTTTACCGGTAACCATTACTTTTGCACCCAGATAATTTCAATGGCCACGTGGTGAAACTGGTAGACACGCCATCTTGAGGGGGTGGTGCTGCAAGGCATGGGAGTTCGAGTCTCCCCGTGGTCACAACTTCTTGGAATTTCGCAGTTTCAATTTTTGGACCGGGTTTTCCCGGTCAGTATGAGCCAGGCAAAAGTCTGGCTTTTTGCTTTTTGAATTGACACCCTTTTGATAGTAGTTTATTCGGCTCCGGCTCCTTGCTTCATCCAGATTTACCTTCTCATACCGCCAGGCGTTCCTATTTCTCGTCGTAGTGCGCTTTCCATACCATTAAATAAATTGAAGCAAAGCTTAATGGCCGGTTGAACATAGGATATGACTTTAGCGAATAATACTTAGTAATATTTACTGAATACATTGCATTTCAGTTAATTAACTTAGCAAAATTTATTTAAAAATTTACCATTTAAGATATAAAATGCCTAAGTAGGTCACATAACATTAATTTAACTTTAGAAAAAAATTAGAGAACTACTAGAAAATCTAAATGCATACCTATAATTTAGCCCCGGTAACGTTACTCATTATTCATTTATCATTTAATCACTCTCTACAAGTTTCATGAAAAAATTGTCAATTTTGACGGCCCTTGCGATGCCCGCCCTAGCTATCTTTGCTTCTTGCTCAGATGAGTCTACAACCTTAACCCCTAGCCGTACACAAGCTTCTGCCCGTGTTGGTAACGGTGCTCCTACCGGTGCTCACTACAACCTTAACATTATTGGTGTACCAAAAGGCAAATCTGCCGATATGACTGGTAACAATGGTGGCCGCATTTTTGTAGCTCTGGACGGAAAAACCAGAATTAATCTGTATCCAGGTACCGATTTCCAGGTTACGGATGCTAACGGAACTGACGCCAATGGTGCTTCCTTTACATTGCCTGATCCAGATCCAGAGTCTGATGGTACTACAACTTACTCTGTATTTGCCCGTGTACCCGGTAATCAACGAGGAAACGCTACCTTGACAACTTGTGCCGATGGTGTGGTGGTTGATGGTGAGGAAATTGCCGTAGAATTGGACTGCGACGGAATCACGTTTGATGCCTCGAATTTCAAAAAGTTCACAAACGTTAGCGCTGAGCTACTATATGTAACAATTCTGACTGATGTTGCTCTAGATACAGATGATGACGGTGTAATTGACTATACCTTGAAAGCCGGAAGATATCCAATTTTCGATGAGCGACTGTATGGTTTCTTCTGGGAATATGATAACCAAGGGCTGAAGCTCCTGCAATTGAGATTCTATCCCATTTCTACCACTGTAGATGGCGTTGTTACCCCCTAAATTTATTCAATCTTTATTAGTAACGATAAAAGGTCTCTTTATAGAGACCTTTTATCGTTACTAATATATCTACACCTTCATTGCTAAACTTGTATCAATCTTATCTACTACGAATTTAAAATCTTCCAGTCTGGACGCATAATCCAACTCATTTACATCCAGCACCACCAGCGGCCCCGCTGTGTAGTTCCGGGCAAATTCTTCGTACAGTTCGTTTAGGCTACCGAGATAACTCTCACTGATTGACTGCTCAAACGAACGGCCCCGCTTCCGGATCTGGCTGATTAGTTTTGGCAGGTCGGCACGGAGGTAAATCATCAGGTCCGGCGGTTGCACCAAACTCAGCATACTCTCGAATAGTTTACTGTAGGTCTGGTAATCCCGTTCCGACATGTTGCCGCTCTCGTACAGGTTTTTGGCAAAAATGTAGGCGTCTTCGTAAATGGTCCGATCCTGCACTACGCTTTTCTCCGCGTCACGAATGGTTTTAACCTGCTCAAAGCGGCTGTTCAGAAAATAAATCTGCAGGTTGAACGCCCACCGCTCCATGTCTTCATAGAAGTCGGCCAGGTACGGATTGCCTTCCACGGCTTCGTACAGAACATCCCAGCCATAATGCTCGGCCAGTTTATAAGCCAGCGTAGTTTTGCCGGCACCAATATTTCCGGTAATTGCTATATGCATACAGACAAGTTAGGTTTTGGGGTTGCGAATCTCCACAATGAACCTCTGAATACCTAACATCAGGCTCACAACTTTTTCACCTAACTTTTAATGAAACCCCCAGGGCCTGAACAGTGTTTTCAGGGCATCTGCAAGCCTTTTTGTATATTTGTATTGAAAAACAGGCAGCTACCTGATATGAAACCGTACCGCGTTCTTTTATACTACATCTACACGCCCATTGAAAACCCGGAGCATTACTGCGACGAGCATCACCAGCTTTGTCTCCGGCTTAACCTGCTTGGCCGCATCATTGTCGCTCCGGAGGGCCTTAACGGAACTGTGTCCGGCCTGGCTACAGATTGCCAGACCTACATAGATACGCTGAAGGCTGATCCCCGCTTTGCTGCTATCGACTTCAAAGTGGAGGAACACGATACACATGCCTTCAAGAAGTTGCATGTGCGCCTGAAAGAAGAAATTGTAAATTCTGACTTACCCGTCGATCCGCTCAAACGCACCGGTACCCATTTGGAACCTGATGAGTTCAAAAAGCTGAAAGACCAGGAGGATGTGGTCCTGATTGATATGCGCTCTAATTATGAGCATACCGTCGGCAAATTCAAAGGAGCCATTACTTTCGATATGGAGAACCTGCGCGAATTACCGGAGCATATGCACGAAATTGAGCACCTGAAAGACAAGACCATCATTACGTATTGCACCGGTGGTATCAAATGCGAAAAAGCCAGTGCCTTTCTGCTGGAGCAAGGTTTCGAAAACGTTTACCAGCTCCACGGTGGTATCATCAAATACGGCCTGGAAGCAGGCGGTGAAGACTTTGAAGGTAAGTGCTATGTATTTGATAACCGCCTGACGGTGGATGTCAACAAGGTGAATCCGAAAGTAATTTCAACCTGCTACCGTTGTGGTACGCCCAGCGACCGGATGGTCAACTGCGCCAACGCCGGTTGCAACAACCACATGCCACTCTGCGAAGCGTGCGGCTGGCAGTACGAAGGAACCTGCTCCGACGCCTGCTTTACCGCCCCCGACAAACGCCTATACGACGGAACCGGCTATTACCAGAAGCCCACGCATCATTATACGCCATTCCTGGGCTACCTGAGCCGGAAGCGGAGTGAGCTGGCAGTTGGCAGTTCTCAGTAGGCAGTGGGCAGTTTACAAATTGCCAATTTTTTGGGGTCACTATTCGGTGGCCTTTCTTTTTGCCTACTGCCTACTGAAGACTGCTTACTGAGAACTGCCTACTCCAACGCCTTCTCCATCAGGTAATCATTCATCCAGTACGGCCCCACGGGTATATCTTCTTCGCGGAGGACGCTGAAACCCTGACGTTTGTAAAAAGTTATGGCCCGGTTGTAGCGGTTCACGTTCAGCCATAACGTTTGGCCACCCCGTTCCCGGCATTGAGATTCCACCTCATCCAGCAGCAGCCGACCAACACCACTCCCCTGGGTGCCGGGAAGCACATATATTTTCTGGAGTTTATATACTTGCTTAGTGGCATCGATGCGATTAAAGGAAGCAAATCCTAATACAACGCTGTCCTCTTCTGCGACCACAAAGGTATGCCCAAGCTGAGTCATCTGCTCTTTTAGGGATGAATCCGAATACATTCGGTCAAACATATAATCGATTTGCTCTCTGGATAAGATTTCCCGATAGGTTGGTTCCCAGGTCTGTTCCTGCATACGAATGATAGCCGGAATATCGTCTACGGTGGCAATTCGAAGATTTACCTTCATTTTCGGGGGTGATTTTGTAATTTTGTCGGCCCGGCAAAGTAACTAAACAACCAGCACATGCCCGAACATAAGCCCCTGATATTAGTCACCAATGACGATGGCATTACGTCGCACGGTATCCGGACATTGATAGATTTAATGAAACAACTTGGCAATGTGGTCGTTGTGGCACCAAACAGTCCACAGTCGGGAATGGGGCACGCCATCACTATATCATATCCACTCCGGCTGTATCCGACCGATATTTTTCCGGACGTGCCAGCCTATGAATGCTCTGGCACCCCGGCCGATTGTGTGAAACTTGCCAAACACCATGTGTTGAAGGACCGGGCTCCGGATCTGGTCGTCAGCGGCATTAACCACGGCAGCAACACGTCCATCAGCGTGCTGTACTCGGGTACGATGTCGGCGGCCATTGAGGCAGCGATAGAGGGCATTCCGGCCATTGGCTTTTCGCTGAATGATTTTAGCCGGCAGCCGGATTTCAACCATACGCATGAACACGTACTCAGCATTACCCGGAACGTACTGGAACGCGGCCTGACGAAGGGAGTGGCCTTAAATGTGAATTTTCCCAGCCGTAGCAGCGCTCCCTTACAGGGCATACGGATATGCCGTCAGGCACGCGCCAAATGGCAGGAGATTTTCGACGAACGACGTGACCCGCACGGCCGCCGGTACTTCTGGCTGGCCGGCGAGTTTATAAACTCTGATCCAGGTGAAGATACGGATGAGTTTGCATTGTCTCAGAATTATACGTCGGTGGTGCCGTGTCAGTACGATATGACCGCTTATGAGACCATGCAGCAGATGAGCAACTGGAATTTTTAATTAACCCACTAACAGAACGCTTATGGCGCTACTGGGAAATTTGCTGAAACGCAGCATCCGGCTGACGGATGCCGTTCGGCCCAGGAAAATAAACCCTCAAAAAGCACAGCAAAAGGTATTTGCCAAACTTCTGGTAAAAGCCCGCAATACGGAGTTTGGTCAGAAATATGATTTTGAAGAAATTCTGAATCTGGTGGTATTTGGCAAGGACAAGGAGTTTTACCGTAAATTCAGGGAGACAGTGCCGGTGCACGACTACAACAAAATGTTTGCAGACTGGTGGCACCGGACCCTCGACGGCGGGAAAGACATCACCTGGCCCGGCCGGGTCAAGTACTTTGCCCTCAGTTCCGGTACCTCGGAGGCAGCCTCCAAATACATTCCGGTCACCAAGGCTATGTCGAAAGCCATTCAGCGAACCAGCATCCGGCAGATCCTTACGTTGTCCCGATACCAGAATCTGCCTGCAAAACTTTACGAAAAAGGGTTCCTGATGCTCGGTGGCAGCACCACCCTGAGCTTTCGGGGTAATCACTTCGAGGGGGACCTGAGCGGCATTACGGCCAGTCAGATTCCATTCTGGTTTCAGCAGTTTTATAAACCGGGCAAAAAGATCGCACAGGAACGCGACTGGGCGCTGAAACTGGATGAGATTACGGAAAAGGCCCGCCAATGGGACATTGGTTTTATCGTAGGTGTTCCGGCCTGGATTCAATTGCTGATGGAGAAAATTATCGCGCACTATAAGGTTAAAACCATTCATGATGTGTGGCCTAACCTGATGGTTTTCTGCCATGGTGGCGTTTCGTTTGAACCGTACAAAAAGGGCTTTGAAAAACTCCTCGGCCGACCCATAACGTATATCGAAACCTACCTGGCATCTGAGGGCTTTATTGCCTACCAGACTCACCCCAATGCGGTAGGCATGCAACTGGTACTCAACAATGGCCTGTTCTATGAATTCGTTCCGTTCAATGATAAGAATTTCACGGCAGATGGGGAAATCGTAGCGAATCCGGAAACATTGATGATCGATGAGGTAGAGGAAGGCAAGGAATACGCGCTTCTTCTTACTACCTGCTCCGGCGCCTGGCGTTACCTCATCGGCGATACCGTCCGGTTTGTTTCCAAAGCCCGCAGCGAAATTGTTATTACCGGTCGCACCAAGCATTTCTTGAGTCTATGCGGAGAACACCTGTCGGTCGATAACATGAACAAGGCTATCGAACTGGTCTCGGAAGAAATGGGTATCGATGTGCGGGAGTTCTCCGTAGCGGGTATTTCGTACGATACGCTGTTTGCCCATCACTGGTTTATCGGCAGCGATGATCCGGTTGACGCCGACAAGGTTCGGGATAATATAGACGCTAAACTGAAGGAACTGAACGATGACTATGCCGTAGAACGCCGGCACGCTCTCAAAGATATTTTTGTGACGGTGGTACCGTCTAAACTGTTCTACAAGTGGATGGAAGCCAAAGGAAAACTGGGTGGCCAGCATAAATTTCCCCGCGTGCTCAAAAAGAATCTGGTCGCCGACTGGGAAACGTTTCTCCAGAAGCAGGGCATTGATGCGCAGGCAGCGCGGAGTGTGAAAGAACAGTAGGCAGTTGGCAGTGAGCAGAAATTAGCGCCAGAACGGTGCTTTCTTATTCTGCCTACTGCTCACTGCCAACTGCCTACTAAAATCACCAATGCACCCAGCTCAGCAGCGGCTGATACAGGCGGGTGTAAACCAGTTGAGCGGCTACAAAAAGAAATACCATTCCGGTGGTCCGGTTGAAGATCGTTACCACGCGAGGGGTAAAAAACCGCTTCAGCCGGTGGGCAAAAATGGCCAGCGACGATTCGGCCACCAGGATACCAAACAAACTCGCGACCATAAAGCTGGTCTGCTCGGCAAACGTGTAATGGAGAGAATTTTTTGTATAAGCCGCCAGCGTAACCCAGCTCACGAAGTTGATCGGATTAAGACCGTTCAGCAGGAAGCCCGTGCTGAAGTAATACATAAAATCGCCGAAGCGGGTTTTCGGATAAGCCAGGCGCGGGGTCTGCTTGAATAAATTAGCCAAACCCATTGCGATCAGAAAGACCACGCCCACCACGGTCACATAGTTTTCGAAATTATTGATCTTCGGCAGAAACGACGTACCGAACAGGGAGCAAATCACAAAAATAGCGTCGCAAACCACAACGCCTAGGGTAATTTTAATTCCGGCCCGATAGCCGTTCTCGACACTGTTCTGGAGTAAGGAAAAGAAGACCGTTCCGAACGTTAGGCACAGCAGTACGCCGGTAATGGCTCCATACAAGACAGGTTGCATAAGTTTTAAGTACGGTTGTTACAAGTTTTTTAGACGGGCTACCATCAATAACCCACAGACACTCAACGAATCGGTAATCTGACCGTTCATTACCATCTGAACGGCCTCCGCAAGCGGTACCTTTTTTATCTGTAAATCTTCAGTTTCTTCGGGAGATTGATCACCTTCCTGTAAATCTTCGGCGATGTAGAGGAATCCTTCTTCGTCGGTAGCAGAGTTCGACGTATGAATGCGGGCAATCTGTGTCCACCGGTTCGCTATCAATCCGGTTTCTTCCTGTAGTTCCCGGCGGGCCGACTCCAGCGCATCGGTGCCAACAGGCGAGCCGCCTTCCGGTATTTCCCACGAATACTCTTCTAACGGATAGCGATATTGGCCAACCAGGTAGGTATTTCCCTCATTATCAATAGGAATTACGCCAACCGCTTTGTTTTTGAAGCTGACCACCCCGTAAATACCGGGTGTACCGGCGGGTGTAATGACCTCCTCGTGTTTGATAGTCAGCCAATTGTTTTCGTAAGCAACTGACGACGTGAGCGTTTTCCAAGGATTGTCGGTGACGTTCATATTACGAAATTACAAACAATTTCGGTATTATAGGTTAATTTTACATTTAAAATACTATAGTCTCCCTTTAATGCCAACTTCTCAACAAATAAAATACCGGTGGATGGCGCTTTCTTTTGGCGTTAGTATTGTGCTGCTACTAACCAAATTAACAGCCTACTACCTTACTTCATCGACGGCTATCTTAACAGACGCGCTGGAATCGATCGTCAATGTCGTGGCCAGTGGCTTTGCATTTTATAGCATCTACCTTTCTGGTCAGCCGCGCGACACGAATCATCCGTACGGCCACGGAAAAATTGAGTTCTTCTCCTCCGGCTTTGAAGGCGGCCTTATTGTTATGGCCGGGTTCTTCATCATCTATCAGGCAGTTTTAAGTTTCTTTGAACCCAATCTGATTACCAATCTCGACTGGGGTATTGCCCTAATCGCTGTAGCAACGGCCGTAAACGCTCTGCTGGGTTGGGGCCTGATGCGAACCGGCCGCCAAACGCACTCGCTGGCGATAACCGCCGACGGCCGCCACTTGTTGACCGATAGTATCAGCAGTTTAGTGGTGGTGGTGGGTGTTGGGCTAGTCTGGCTGACGGGGCAGACCTGGATTGACAGTGCCCTGGCGTTAGCGTTATCACTACTTATTATCTACAATGGCTGGCAGTTGGTGCGGCAATCGGTAGCCGGCCTGATGGACGAAACCGATACGCCTACGCTGGTACGGGTGGTCGAGACGCTCAACGCAAACAAAAAACAGAACTGGATTGATGTGCATAACCTCCGGGTACAAAAGTATGGCTCCGATCTGCACATCGATTGCCACCTTACGCTACCGTACTATTGGGAATTAAAAGAAGCCCACGATGAGGTAAACCGCTTTGAAAATATTTTGAAAAGCGGATTTCCAAGCGAGGTCGAAATTTTTGTGCATGCTGATCCATGCCTGAAAGAATGCTGCCACTATTGTCAGGTAGCCGATTGCCCGGTACGGCAATTCCCGTTCATTAAGGATGTTGTATGGACCGCCGACAATCTGACGGTTAACCAGAAACATTTTGTGCCCTTCCAACCGGCCATTCCCGAGCAACCCTTTCCTACAACTTAGCGTGTACAACAAAATGGCCGAGGAAATTTTTATGTTCTTTTTATTGACTAATTCCCAGAAAAATTATAACATTACACGATGCTAAAGTTGTCCTTAACAACTTTGTCACGCTACGATTTTATTCAGGTTGTATTCATAATAGAAAGGCTGATTGCTTTACGATCAGCCTTTTTTTCTTGCGGAAGCTTCCGTAATTTTCGCCCTGGTTTTACCCTAACCTAATTTTGACATGGATAGACGATCTTTCCTGATGCAAGCCGGTGCAGTCGCTGGCTTAGCGTCCCTTTCAAACCCTTTAGTAGCGGAGACGGCTAAGAAAAAGATGTTCTTCGAGATTTCACTGGCCGAATGGTCACTGCACAAAGCCTTATTTGCGAAAAAGATCGATAACCTCGATTTCCCGGCCATTGCCAAAAAAGAATTTGGGATTGATATTGTGGAGTATGTAAACCAGTTCTTTAAGGACAAAGCAAAAGATGCTACGTACCTGAAAGAACTGCTGGGTCGCGCCAAAGACAATGGCGTCCGCAATCACCTGATTATGATCGACGGAGAAGGTGGCCTGGCCGATACGGATGAGAAAAAACGAATGCAAGCCGTTGAAAATCACTACAAGTGGGTAGAAGCCGCTAAAACCTTGGGCTGCAAAACCATTCGGGTGAATGCCTATGGCCAGGGCACGGCTGAAGATGTTGCCAAAGCCGCCATTGATGGCTTAGGCCGTTTATCGGAATTTGCGCAGCCGTACGGCATTAATGTCATTGTGGAGAACCACGGTGGGTATTCGTCCAACGGGCAGTGGCTGGCCAATGTGATGAAGCAGGTCAACAAAAAGAATTGCGGCACCTTACCCGACCTCGGCAACTTCTGTATTCAACGGAGTAAAGACGGTTGCGCTGAGGAATACGACCGCTACAAAGGCGTTCAGGAAATGCTGCCTTATGCCAAAGGCATCAGCGCAAAAACCCACGATTTCGATGCCGCTGGCAACGAAGTCCAGATCGACTACAACCGCATGCTGAAAATGATCAAAGACTTTGGCTTCAAAGGTATTGTCGGTATTGAGTACGAAGGCAAAATGGACGAATATGAAGGCATCCGCAAAACCAAGGCGCTGCTGGATCGGGTGGGACCGGTCGTTTAAGTTAAGAGTTATGACGGGGCCGCCCGGCGGCCCCGTCATAACTCTTAACTACCTCAAATTCCCCATTCCCCCATCGACCCCAATCACCTGCCCGGTAATCCAGGCTGCCTGGTCAGAAAGAAGGTAAGAAGCCATGGCGGCAATGTCCTGCGGGCTGCCAATGCGGCTGAGCGGATGGCGTTTGTTGGCGGCATCGCGCTTATCACCTGCCAGTAAGTTTTGGGCTAATGGCGTATCTGTTAATGAAGGCGCAACGGCATTAACCCGAATCAGGTAGGGTGCGAATTCAGCCGCCAGTGATTTGGTCAGCCCCTCCACAGCCGCTTTGGAAACCGCTACCGACGAGTGCAGGCCCATCCCCAGTTTGACCGCCACCGTGCTGAACAAGACAATACTGCCCGCTTTCGATTTCTTAAGCGCCGGATAGGCTGCGTGAATAGCGGCTACGGCACCCAGCACATTCACATCCAGGTCGGCCTGGTACGCTTCCCGGTCGAGCCGCTGAAACGGTTTCAGGTTGATGGTGCCGGGGCAATATACCAATCCGTGCAACACCTCAGGCAGCTGGCTCAGGCTGTCGCCGACCGGCTGCGTTACATCCCAGTTCATGTGGGTCGATTGAATACCTTCCGGCTGGGTTCTTCCGGCTGTAAACAAGGTGGCACCCTGCGTCTGAAGCATCTCGGCCAGCGCCCGGCCAATACCGGAACTGGCTCCAACAATAAAAATAGACTTACCCTGCATCAGGAAAATAAGTTAGTGGATGATCAATAAAAAAGGGCTGGAACCTCCAACCCTTCCGGTATTGCCAGTACAATCCGTTGTGAAATCAAATTGTTGCATTCCGGTTACTGATATACCTCAGAAGCTCCTGCCGGGTAGCCTCTTCCTTAAACTTACCGTAGTAGGCCGCCGTCACCGTTGAGCTATCCGTATCATGCACACCACGCGTCGAAACGCACAAGTGCTTAGCGTCGATGATCACGGCTACATCATCGGTCTGCAGCACCTTTTTTAATTCGTCGGCAATCTGCATGGTGAGCCGTTCCTGAACCTGCGGGCGCTTGGCAAAATACCGCACAATACGGTTTAGTTTGGATAAACCGATCACTTTACCGCTGGAGATATACGCCACATGCGCTTTGCCCAAAATGGGTACAAAATGGTGCTCGCAGTACGAATGCAGCGTAATATCCTTTTCAACCAGCATCTGGTTGTATTGATATTTATTCTCAAACAGGGTCGCTTTGGGTTTATTCTTCGGGTTTAAGCCGCTGAATACCTCTTTCACAAACATCTTGGCAACCCGCTTCGGCGTACCTTTCAGGCTGTCGTCGGTCAGGTCAAGACCCAGAATGTTCATAATCTCCCGGAAGTGCTCTTCAATCAGTTCGACTTTCAGGTTATCGTCCAGATCAAAGGCATCGTCCCGCAGGGGAGTATCCAATGAAGTTGCTACGTGAGCCTCACCCATTTCCTCAGCCTCTTCCGCCGTAATTACCTCCTGCCGAAAATCAGGATGGTTGATGTGAATATCGTCAGCTGGCAGGGAATTCAACAAAGTTCCGTTCGGTTTCATACAGTCTGATTTTCAGGTCCAGCGAGGGATCCAGTTGGTCACGTATTAGTTGATAAATAACAATGGCAATATTTTCAGCCGATGGGTTCAGGTCCTGAAAGTCGACAGTATCCTGATTCAGGTTTTTGTGATCGAACCGGTCGATGATCAGCTCCTTCACCACATCGCTCAGGTATTTCATATCGATAACATAACCCGTTTCGGGATCAATTGGTCCCGTCACCTGCACAATAAGGTCGTAGTTATGTCCGTGATAATTCCGGTTACTGCACTTGCCAAATACCCGTTCGTTTTTTTCGTCGGACCAGTTCGGATTGTACAGGCGATGCGCTGCATTAAAGTGTTCTTTGCGGAACACCGAAACTCGCGGTTTATTCATAGGTTTTAACAGAACCGGTTACCGTTGCTGAGCCCGTACAAAGGTTGTGTACTACACTCAAACACCGTCAAGCGTGTGGTCAGGGCGCTTATGGGAGTGTTACACTGCTATAACAGTGGCCTTTCTTATTTTGTTCAACTTTTCTTCCACAAAAGTTAAACAGACCTTTTTACATCATTTGTTAAACGACCCGCATTTGGGTTTCGTTCCCAAACCATATTTCGGTAGAGATAAAAATGGTTGTTCGGCCGGAATAGTGTCGAATGAGGGATTTTTTTCCTTTTTTTACGGCATCAATTTTTAGAACCCTAACCTGACCTGTATTTAAATTTTAACACCTGTACAATGACACCAACGCAAGCACCGGCAAAATCACAAAACTATATTGGCCCTCTCCTGATCGTGGGGGCATTGTTCTTCATCTTCGGTTTTGTTACCTGGGTAAACAGCGTCCTGATCGCTTTTTTCAAGCAGGCTTTTAATCTCAGCACGTTCCAGTCGAATCTGGTTGCCTTTGCCTTTTTCATTTCCTACACGATCATGGCCATTCCGTCCTCCCGGATCCTGAAAATTACCGGGTTCAAAAATGGGATGTCTCTTGGTCTGATCATTATGGCCCTGGGAACTCTGGTGTTCGTACCGGCGGCCAATGCGCTCTCGTATCCCTTGTTCCTGGTTGGGCTCTTTCTAATTGGTATTGGCCTTACCATCCTGCAAACAGCGTCCAATCCGTACGTGACGATCCTGGGTCCCCGTGAGAGTGCCGCTCAGCGAATCAGCGTGATGGGCGTGGCCAACAAACTGGCCGGCATTATCAGCCAGTTCATCTTCGGCGGCTTACTGCTGACCGGCGCCAATGCGGCTGCGGGCTCGGCCAGTCTCGAAAAAGTGGTAACACCGTACCTTATTCTGACCGGTATTCTGGCCGTACTGGCGTTGCTGATCCGCTTCTCCAATTTGCCGGAGGTTTCTGAAGAACAGGATGGAGATACGGCGGCCGCTACTCACCACACCAGCGTCTGGCAATTTCCAAACCTTGTATTGGGGGTATTGGCCCTGTTCTGCTATGTTGGTGCGGAGGTAATTGCCGGGGATACCATTATCAACTACGGAACTGCGATCGGCTTCAGTAACGAACAGGCTAAGTATTTTACGGCCTATACCCTTTACGGCATGCTAGCCGGGTATATTTTAGGGATTTTCCTGATTCCCAAATTTATTTCCCAGCAGAATGCATTGCTTTTTGGAGCCATTCTGGGTATTGTGCTGACCATAGCCGCCCTGCTCACGTCAGGATTTACATCTGTTTTGTGCGTAGCGCTGCTTGGCTTTGCCAATGCCCCCATCTGGCCGGCCGTCTGGCCGCTGGCCCTCAACCGGTTGGGTCGTTTTACTAAAATCGGGTCGGCACTACTCATCATGGGTATTACCGGTGGTGCACTTTTACCATTGCTGCATGGTTATCTGACGGATGCCGTCAGCCCCAAACTCGCCTATGCCCTGCTCCTCCCCCTCTTCGCATACATCTTGTATTACGCAGTAGCCGGACACAAAAAGACGAGTTGGTAAACCGTTAATGTTTCAAGTTTAAGGTGTCAAGTTTGAGATTTACCTTCCGCCAAACCTGACACCTGAGACTTGAAACCTGAACCCTGAAACGTATGATTACCGCATCCACACCCGGCCGTATCTGCCTGTTTGGCGAACACTTGGATTATTTAGGACTACCCGTCATTGCAGCAGCTATATCCTGTCGCATCAGTATAACAGCGAAGCGTATTCGGCAGCAGGTTATTCACCTGCATTTGCCCGATATCGGCGAGGCTGAACAGTTTGCGTTGAACGGTCAGCAACTCTCCTACCAGCAGGAACGGGATTATTACAAAAGTTCGGTAAACCTGCTCCTGCGCAAGGGCTTCACCTTTTCAGAAGGCATCGAAGCCACCGTTCGGGGTACAATTCCGATCAACTCCGGTACGTCGAGTTCATCGGCTCTGATTGTCACCTGGCTGAATATCCTGAGCCGGCTGGCCGATTCGCCCCGTGAGATAGCCCCGGCCCAACTGGCCGAATGGGCCAACGCAGCCGAGGTACTGGAGTTTGGCGAGCCGGGCGGCATGATGGACCACTATTCGACGGCCGTTGGCAATGTAATTTACCTGGAATCGGTTCCTTCCATTCAGTTGACGGAGCTAAAGCCAGCTCTCGGTACGTTTGTGCTGGGCGACTCCCTTGAGCCCAAAGATACCATCGGTATTCTGGGTCGGGTCCGCTATGGCATGGGTAGCATTTTAACCAAAGTTAACAGTGTTAATCACAACTTTTCACTGCATAATTCTGAGATTACAGAAGTAGGTGAGTTTAAGGATATGCTCACCAAAGACGAGTATATTCTGCTGAAAGGTACGCTCGCTAACCGGGATATCCTCCGTGAAGCCTTAACTGTTTTGCAAACTCCTTTGCTCGATCACCAGCGGCTTGGCCGACTCCTGAGTGACCATCAGGAAAACCTGCGCGCTGCCCAGCGGATCTCGACGCCCAAAATAGACCGAATGCTAGAAGCTGCCCTGAAAGCCGGCGCCCTGGGCGGTAAGATCAACGGTTCCGGCGGAGGTGGCTGCATGTTTGCTTACGCTCCCGACCATGCGGAGACCGTTGCCGAAGCCATTGAACGGGAAGGCGGTCAGGCATACATTATTCAGGTCGATGAGGGAACGCGGGTTGAAAAGAGTTAATGCTTGTGTGACTGGTAATGGTCTCTGAGCACGTCGTCGCCAAAGTCGTTGCCTTTTTCGCGCCAGATGGTATGGATGTGGTTCGCCTGGTTTCCAAAGCCGCTGTTGTCGAATTCTATTAGGAATGTGGGGCCATTGATGACAAAATAATGGCGCTCGGTTTCCTGGTAGCTGCCGATCCATCCGAAATAAACGTTATCCCAGCCAGCTTTGCTGATCTTTTCGTATTCGACATCGGCCTTATCCCTGTCCAGGTTATGGACATACTCATGCACAATGAACTGCAGCAGTTTCTTCTGCTCGGGTGTCATCGCTGAGGCTTTCAGGCCCCAGTAGTCGATCAGCCGCTTGTTGCTGTTGGCTGCAGTGATAATATCACCGGGCACGGCTGTACTCATCGTTGCCACTTTCTTCTGGTCGGCGGAGAGGGCATTGATCAGCATAATGCCGTAGTCTTCCTCCTGCCCTAACACGCGCCAGCCGGCGTAGGATGAAATTCCGTATTCGGCAGGGTCGGTGCCCAAAAACATGGGGGTTACGGCAAGCTGGTTGCCGGTAAATGTCAGGTTCAGTGACAGGTGGTGCCCCTCCAGTTTAAGCGCCCAGGGTTGCTGGCCCGCCGGGTCACCAAAAATGGCAGTAAAGAAATTCTGGTGCTCCCATTTCAGGTCCCGCATTCGTTTGTGCATCGTTTCGTTGATTTCCTTCCGGACCAGCAGCGTGTCGTAGTATTGATTCAGGAGGTTATCAAGGTGCATAATACCCGTGGCCTTCAGATAGCCCTGTGAGCTTAAGGCGGCCGATAGAATGCGGTGAAGCTGTTTTCGCTGGTTGATGGTCAGATTGCCCAGGCTGATCCCAGACCGCGCAGCCAGACCAACCGGTAAATTATTCCATCGGGTGCGGGCAGAGTCGCTAAAGGTTCTGAGGGCCCGCGCCCGCTGGTCGGGGCGTAACTCCTGCACAAACTGGATCACCTGCTTTTTCACCGCTTCGGCTGCCAGGTTCTGGGCGACGGCCACGCTGGATGTGAGGACAACGAATGCCAGTAAAAGTGCGCGTGTAACTGATTTCATAAAATGAGAAGGGTTCAGAAAAACGAGTGCTAAGGTAACTGATATTCAGCTATAGCGCTGCATAATCCGGCGGAATTTTTGGCGTTGAAGAACCCTGTTTTCGGCGAACATTTCCGCCGAAAACAGGGTTGTACTGATAGATGCCGAACCCGGTATTTTGTGTACATTTGCCGGGTTAATTCGTCATCCTGACAACCGTATGCTTGATTCTGTTCAGACGACTCCCACCGCGACCACCTTGTCCGGAAAACCAGTTCTCTATACGCCTTCCCTGACCGAATACACCCGACGAAAAACCATTACCGTCAACATAGATGGGGTTCCGCTGGGTTCGGAGTTTCCAATCCGGGTTCAATCCATGACTACGGTGGATACCATGGACACAGCCGGCTCGGTTGAGCAAACGATCCGGATGATCGAGGCAGGCTGTGAGTACGTCCGCATAACGGCTCCCAGTGTAAAAGAAGCTCAAAATCTGGATAACATTCGGAAAGAACTGCGGGCACGGGGGTATACAACGCCCTTGATTGCCGATATTCACTTTACCCCGAATGCCGCCGAACTGGCTGCCCGTATCGTTGAAAAGGTACGTATCAATCCCGGTAACTACGCCGATCGCAAGCGGTTTGAGCATATTGACTATACCGATGCCTCATACGCAGCCGAGCTGGAGCGCATCCGCGATAAATTTCTGCCGCTGGTGCGTATTTGCAAAGAATACGGTACGGCGATGCGGATCGGGACCAACCACGGCTCCCTCTCTGACCGCATTCTGAGCCGCTACGGCGATACCCCGGTGGGTATGGTGGAGTCGGCTTTAGAGTTTCTGCGGATTTGCGAGGATGAGCAATACTACAACATCGTGTTGTCGATGAAGTCGAGCAATCCGCAGGTGATGGTGCAAGCCTATCGACTTCTGGTGCAGCGGCTCGACGAAGAAGGCCTGAAGCCGTACCCGCTTCATCTGGGCGTTACCGAAGCCGGTGAAGCCGAAGATGGGCGCATTAAATCGGCGGTGGGTATTGGAACGCTGCTGGAAGACGGGATTGGCGACACCGTTCGGGTGTCGCTGACGGAAGAACCCGAACGGGAAGCCCCCGTAGCCAGAGCGCTGATTGACCGGTATACCAACCGGCCCAGCCACGCGTTTATTCCCCCGGTAACAAATTACCCGATTGACCCGTTTCAGTACCACCGGCGGACAACGCATGAGGTAGTAAACTTCGGCGGCAGCAACGTTCCCCGCGTTATTGCCGATTTCAGTCAGGTACCCGTAACGGGGCATGAGGTACTGAAGCCGATTGGTCATTTTTACCTGCCCCTGCCGGATAAGTGGCGCATGAATGATCTCGGGGCCGATTACCTCTACACCGGATCCCGGCCTGCCGGTTTCATGCTCCCCAACGGCCTGAAAGAAGTGCTTGATTACCCGGTGTGGCGGACGCATGCGGATCAGCCCAATACCTCTCCTTTGCTCCAGGCGAGCCAGTATCTACAGGCAGTCGGCGAGGGCGTTCCGTTGCATACTAGCCTGAATTTTGTACGTGTCGCCCTGGCTGACCTGACCACCGGGTTGCTACATCGCCTTCGTTCTGATTCAACGGTTGTGCTGCTGGCACACACGGATAATTCACACGCGATGCCGGAACTACGCCGACTGTTTGTTGAGTTAATCAATCAGGGAATTACCGCTCCGGTCGTGGTGCAGCAAAGTTACCCGGGGGTTCCGGCAGAAGATCTGCCACTGTATGCAGCGACGGACCTGGGGGGGCTGCTTGTCGACGGTCTGGGCGATGGCGTCATGCTTTCGGCTTCGGAAGCAAACGAACCGGCGGCCCTGTCGCGGCTCAATGCGCTGGCGTTTGGCATTTTGCAGGCCGCCCGTACCCGCATCACAAAGACCGAGTATATCTCCTGCCCTTCCTGCGGCCGGACTCTTTTCGACCTACAGGAAACCACCGCGATGATCCGGAAACGGACAGACCACCTGAAAGGAGTCAAAATTGGTATCATGGGTTGCATTGTCAACGGCCCCGGCGAAATGGCGGATGCCGATTACGGATACGTAGGCATCGGGCGGGACAAGATCGCGCTGTACCGGGGTCAGCAGGTCGTAAAGAAATCCGTAGCCGCAGATCGGGCCGTCGACGAACTCATCGGATTGATTCGGGAAGACGGCCGGTGGCTTGAACCGGAAAGCCTTGAACGCGCCGGCTAAGTATTCAGCTTAAAATTCAGGGCTAAGGCAAAACAATGTTTTTCAACAAACCCTTGACTAATTCAGCCAACCTAATTTCGTATCACGTAAACAATCTTTCAAAATGAGCCGGATTGCAGGATATTTCAAACTGGGTGAGGTGTTTCGGTATTTTATTCGTGTTTTCCGCAAGCCGGATCCAAATCACCCCACCAGCGTAAACTTGCGGATGATGCATGGTATTAACCGGATCTCCATCGTTATGTTTCTGATTGCCATACTGGTATACATCATCAGACATATTTAATCAGATGAATATTGAAACGCTGCGTGAGTACTGCCTGAGTAAACCAGGCGTAACCGAATCGTTTCCGTTTGGTGAAGAAACGCTGGTGTTCAAAGTCGGTGGTAAGGTATTTGCCTTAGCCGGTCTCGACAACCAGCCGTTGCATATAAATCTTAAATGTGACCCTGAAAAAGCCGTACAGCTTCGAGAGGAATTTGAGGCTGTACGGCCGGGTTATCACATGAATAAAACCCACTGGAATACCGTAGTAGCGGATGGACGTGTAAAAGGGAGCCTGCTGCGGGAGTGGATCGACGATTCGTATGCATTAGTCAGAAAAAGCCTCCCCAAAGCCGTTCGGGAGCAATTAATTTGACAGTCAGGTTTGTCTAAACCTGAGGCAGTTTGTAACTTAGTAAGCCTTTAAAAAGAAGCCACACCGAGTTATGGAAGTTTCGCTGTTGGTGCTGTTATTTACGATCTACCTGGCCATCCGGTATTTCATTACTGACCATGATACGCCTTCTGATAAGGACCGTAAGCGATTTCAACGGGGTATCCGGCTCGTACAGGCCCGCAACTTCACCGATGCATTCACGTATTTTAATGATGCGGTAAAGCAGTATCCCAAATCAGCCGTGGCGTATGCCTATCGGGGTAAATGCCAGCTGGAGCAGGAGAATTTTTACTCCGCTATTTACGACTTCACCCAGTCTATCAGCATTGATAATACACAGGCGGACTGTTACCTCGACCGGGGCATAGCCTTTTATAAGGTTGACCAATATACCGATGCTTTCCGGGAGTTTGATAAGGCTGTCTGGTACTTCCGCGACGAAAAGCCCGATGCCTACCGTTGGCGGGCTATTTCCCGGCTTAAACTCCGTCAGATGCCCCAGGCCGAAAACGACCTCCGCCGGGCTGTTCTGCTTGGTGACGAAAACTCAGCATACCTGCTGACCCAACCGCCATTTACGACAAAAGAGTTTCAAAGTAACTAACTTTCTCCTCAGCGAGCACTTCTCCTCAATGAGCCGGCTACCGGTATTTAAACTAATACCTTAATACGGTGTTGTACAAGGACAACTATATGCGGACATCACCGTATAATTTGAATTGAGACAGCTCAGGTGCGTTGTCGAAGAAGGTTTACAAACCTGATTACACATCTGTTTTTTTTCCGGTCCGGCAGATTTTCTTTCTCATTCCTGTATTTGCCGTTCTAGATAAAGCTTCAATGAATACCTCGCTGGCGCTAATAAGCCGTAATGTTATCCGCAGGAAACCAGCATATACCGGTCTGATATAAATCAGAAACGTTCCATGGGTGCAGTAAAATCCTGTGCGCCTGAATTCATTTTATCGTTACATGACAAGTTTACAATTATCAAAAGATATTCCGGCCAGCATAGTCGTGTTCTTAGTGGCACTGCCGCTCTGTTTAGGCGTAGCACTGGCTTCCGGTGCGCCATTATTGTCAGGCGTAATATCCGGAATTATAGGAGGTATCATAGTCGGTTCGCTAAGCAGTTCGCAAACGAGTGTGAGTGGACCTGCAGCCGGATTATCGGCCGTAGTCTTGTCGGCCATTCTCCAGCTAAACAATTTTGAGGTATTTCTGACCGCCGTGCTGATTGCGGGAGGTCTCCAGCTTATTATGGGCTTGCTAAAAGCAGGCTTTGTGGCTAACTACATTCCTACCAATGTCATTAAAGGATTACTGGCAGCAATTGGTATTATATTGATCCTTAAGCAAATACCGCACGCTTTTGGTTATGATAAGGACCCACAGGATGACTTTTCGTTTATACAGCCTGATGGTGAAAATACCTTCTCTGTGCTCATTAAAATGTGGGAATTTATCACACCAGGAGCCGTCGTAATCAGTATTGTCTCTCTGGTGGTATTATTGCTGTGGGACAAAACACCGTTAAAGAAATTCAAATACATTCCCTCATCCTTATTCGTTGTCATGCTAGGCGTGGGGTTGGATCAGTTCTTTTGCAACTATATACCTTATTTATGTGTGGGAACTTTGCAGATGGTGAATCTGCCCCCCATTGATACCAGCAATCTTGCCGCTTATTTCTACTGGCCGGCGCTTGCCTCTTTGGGTAACTACCAGGTCTGGCTTGTGGGCGCTACTATTGCCGCCGTCGCTTCCCTGGAAACGTTGCTCAACATCGAGGCTGTAGACAACCTGGACCCTTTGAAACGGGAATCTCCTCCCAACCGGGAATTGGTCGCTCAGGGTATAGGCAATATGGTTGCGGGTTTATTCGGCGGCATTCCGATAACATCGGTTGTGGTTCGGAGTTCGGTAAATATTCAGGCAGGAAACGCTACCAAGCTTTCCGCCATTTTGCATGGTGTATTCATGCTGGTCAGTGTGCTGATGCTGAGCCAATTGCTGAACCTGATTCCGTTGGCGTCGTTAGCCGCTATCCTGTTACTAACAGGCTACAAACTAACCAAAGTTGCTGTGTTTAAGGAGATGTACCGAAAAGGCCTGCGCCAATTCATTCCTTTCCTGGTCACCATTGTGGCTATTGTTTTTACTGACCTACTGATCGGAATCCTGATAGGGTTCGCGGTCAGCATTTTTTACCTGTTGCGCAGTAATTATCGCAATCCCTTCAAACTAAATACGGCTACTCTGCATATTGGGGAAGTGATAAAGATCGACTTATCCGATGAGGTGTCGTTTTTAAACAAAGCATCGGTGAAAGATACCTTGTGGAGTATTCCTCCCGGTTCGAAAGTCGTTATCAATGCAACCCGCTCCAGTTTTATCGATGGCGATGTGCTGGAGGTGATCGATGATTTTAAAACAGCGGTAGCGCCCCAACGCGCTATTCAATTAAATATCATTGGCTTAAAAGAAAAATACGAGCTATCCGATTACGTACACTTTGTTTCAGACGATAGCGTTCAGTTTGTGAATGTACTGGACCAGGACGTCCAGCAAAATCTTTCACCCGCTGGCATTCTCGATTTTTTAAGAGCGGGTAACGACCGGTTTATAAGGGGTGAGCACCATGACAAGTATTTTCCGCACCAGGTAAACGCCACCTCGGCGGAGCAAAACCCAATAGCGGTGATTATTGCCTGCATCGACTCCCGGACGTCACCCGAGCTGGTGTTTGATGCGGGCATCGGCGATTTGCTGATCATTCGGATTGCCGGTAACATCATCAACCCGGACATCGTAGGCAGCGTTGAACTGGCAGTCAAAGAAATTGGCGCTAAGCTGGTCATTGTCATGGGTCATTCCAACTGCGGAGCCATAAAAGCTGCCGTCGACGGGATACATGAAGGGAATATTGGCCATATCACGAAAAAAATTAATCGCGTAATCACAAACAGCGTCTACACCCGCACCAGCATCGACACCAGCCATGCCAATGTCATGCAGCAAATTACCTGGCTGAACGCCAGAAATTCAGTCAAGGAACTGCTGGCGCAAAGTAGCTATTTGGAAAGCCGTTATCTGGCTCGTGAAGTAGGCGTTCTCCCGGCGTATTACGATACCTCTTCCGGCAAAGTATTATTCGACGAACAGCCTGTATCAAGGTCTGTAGCTTAACCGGAACGCTGCGGACGAGTAGTAAGGACTCGAATCGAATTTACTTCTCCTGATTCTCTACCCAAACATACCAGCGTTGCCACGCTTTGGTTCATAGGATCGAACGCGACTATATTAATATATAAAATTATTTTCATATTTTAGGTTTTTACTGAAACTAGTTAGCCACTTACCTGGTTGTAAGTAAATAACCTTTACAAAAGTGGCAGCGATTGGGCCCTCACCTTTTAATCCCTACTTACCACAGTACCCAATCCGGCATAGTATAGGCGACAATCGTCCATTGATTGGCCCTTCATTAGCTTTCACCGCATCGTAACACCTGCAGGTTTTTCACCGCATCATTTTCTCTTTTCTGCTTTCACAACGGCTCCGGCCGGGTGATCACAGGAATCGGTTCATGTTCACGAAGTCAATCAGATGAAACAAGGGAACCGACATGATTTACCCGCTGAGCCGGATTATATTCTGATCAGCAAAGCCCTGGAAGTGGTATCCGGAAAATGGCGTCTGTATCTCATCCTGCAACTGGGGGAAGAGACCCGGCGCTACAGCCAACTGGCTGAAATGCTGCCCTCCATCAGCGAAAAAGTGCTGGCGGGGGAATTGAAAGCCCTGGTGGTGTTGGGTGTCATAGACCGGAAGGTGTATGCCGAAATTCCCCCACGGGTCGAGTATACGTTAACCTCTAAAGGCCGGCTGGCATTACCCATCCTGCGACTGCTGCAGGAAATCGGCCGGATCTTCAACTGACAAAAGCAATGCAAACGCCGATAAAGTTAAAATTCACCAACACGCCACAGGCGTCCTTCTTTGCGACCCTGCGCCAGCGGGTTGACGCCTATTTCAAACAAAAGCGTTTATCGCCCCATGCAAACGGGGCGATGTGGACCAAGGCCATCTTCTTTCTTGGCACTTACATCCTGCTCTACAGCCTGATTCTTTCCGGCCAGTTCAGCGCGTGGGCAATGCTGCTGATGGCCATGGGTTTAGGGATGTTTGCAGCCTTTATTGGCTTCAACGTGTCCCATGATGCCATTCACGGTGCGTTTTCTTCCCGAAAGTGGGTGAACAACGTGTTGAGTGCCAGTTTTTACTTCTTGGGGGCGAATCCCTATGTCTGGAAAATCACCCATAATGTTGTTCATCATACCTATACCAATATTCCTGGTCACGACGAAGACATCGAGATTGCACCGGGCCTGATCCGTGTCGATGCCGATGAGCCCTGGCGGCCGTGGCAGCGCTTTCAGCATTGGTATGCGTTTCTGCTCTATACGCTGACATCGCTCATGTGGGTCTTTCGCAAAGACTATCTGAAATTCTTTAAAAAACGGATTGGGCATACCGACAACTCCGTTCACCCCCGCCGGGAATACATCATCCTGTTTGCGACCAAGGCAGGTTATTACGTCCTGTTTCTGGTACTGCCGTATCTGGTGCTTGATATAACGTGGTGGCAACTAGCGCTGGGATTTTTAGCCATGCATATGGCGGAAGGGGTAGTATTGGGCCTAGTCTTTCAGCTGGCTCACGTGGTTGAAGGTACCGCTTTTCCTGTACCGAACGAAGCTGGAGCCATTGAAGAGGCCTGGGCCGCACACCAGTTACGCACCACCGCGAATTTTGCCCCCCGCTCCAGGGTGGCTGCCTTTTTCTGCGGAGGCCTCAATCGCCAGATTGAACACCACCTGTTTCCCAAAGTGTGCCACATCCATTATCCGGCCCTAACCGCCATCGTTAAACAAACAGCTCGTGACTTCGACCTGCCTTATCTGGAAAACCCTACATTTTTCTCGGCGCTTCACTCGCATTACCGGCTTCTGAAAACGATGGGGCGGGCCGCCTAGACCGGTCCTCCTGGCACATCTCAGCTATCATTCTATTAAACTCATAATGACCAATGGCATCTCAACAAGACCTGGAGTTTACCTACTCCACCATTGACCAGATTTTTCGCCTGAGTGTAGGCGAAACCGGCGACTACAGCGGAGCGATGTACAACGGTGACTTTTCGCTGACCCTGGAGGAGGCTCAGCGCCAGAAACACCGCTTTATCTCCGAAAGTCTCGGCATTACCAAAGGTTCTAAAGTCCTGGATATGGGTTGTGGCTGGGGGCCATTTCTAACGTATATCAAGGGGATTGGTGCCCAGGGACGCGGGGTAACTCTGTCCACCGCTCAGGCAGCCGCCTGTGTGCAAAATGGACTGACGGTGGAGGTGAAAGACTGCCGCCTGATTACCCCGGCAGACTATGGGATCTTCGACGCGGTAACCTGCATTGGGGGCATGGAGCATTTCTGTTCCATTGAGCAGTACAAGGCCGGGCAGCAGGATGAAGTTTATGCCACATTTTTCAGCAAGTTGGCTGACCTCCTGCCCGTTGGTGGCCGGTATTATATGCAGACGATGGTCTTTGGCAAGAACATGATTCCACTGGAAGAGATCAGCGTGAAGACACCAAAAGATTCTCCCTCGTATGCGCTGGCGCTGATGATTGCCCAATTCCCCGGTTCATGGCTGCCATATGGACCTGAGCAGGTTATCCGCAATGCCCAGCCCCGGTTCAAGCTCATTTCGCAGAGCAGCGGCCGGCTCGACTATATCGAAACCATCGGGCAGTGGCGCAAACGGTTCCGGGCGTTTCACCTGAAAAAATATGCACTCTATGCCTCGCTGCTCCCCCGCCTGCTGACCAATAAAGCGTTTCAGGACCTGATTGCCGTTTTTCGGGTGAGCCCGAACCGGGTGTGCTTTCAGCAGGAGACGATGGAACATTATCGGCTGGTCTTTGAAAAAGTATAAAGGCCTGTCACCTGAATACCTATTCATTTCTCCATATTACCCTTTAAGACTATACCCGCCTAACTGCAAATTATATAACGAATGTTTATCATCACCAAAACGCAAAACAATGGATGATTTAGCCAGAAAACTTCGGAAAATAAAGGAATATACTACCCCGACAAAAAGTGGTTATGTCCTCACCAATTTCCAGTCATTAACAAACTACCACGACGGCTCGACGAGCTTTCGTCTTCATTTCCGGCGAGCCAAAAACTTACAACGAGTTTCTGACCGTAACCCACTTTCGTTTGATGTGTCTATTCAGTATGTAGACAATTTCGAGGTCGATCTCAAAAACTGGGGCAACGATACCGAGCGCCTTTATTTTTCCGACAGCCAGTCAGTAGTGGAATACCTTACGGCCAAATAAACAGGGTGCTTTGGTGGTAAATGCAGGCAGTGCCGGCTTTTACCTTAGGTATTGAACTAATACCCCGGAATGGGGTTATACAGCTATAGCTTCGTTTGGATTGAGACCAACACAGGTTCGTCGTTGAGGAATATAGTAACGAACCGGGTTCCTCATTAGCCTTCTTCCAGCCCCAGCCGCGGGATTCCACTCAGGACTTGCCCGTTCGTTTCATCTAAACACGCTTTGTCATGCCTATCTCCATCCATTTTTTTGCTTACGACGATCCCGGCCGGCAACACTTTCATGCCCTGTCACCTCAGGTAAGCGTCAGCTCGTTAGCGGGGTTTCACTATGGACAGCGGTTCATTATGAGCGGAGCTGAACCAGGGAGTCCGCCCCAATCGTATCGAATTGCGGCTCTGCCGTTCCGAAGGCCCCAGCCGGCTTTTTTCCAGGATTCGGTGCAGACCGTCGACATCTTTTTAGCCAGAGAAGAGCAGTGGGCCGAATTCAACCCCTACTTTACGGAAGCCGGAAAGCTACCTGGAGGGTTTGGTGTCCTATCTCCCGCAGGCCTTAATGCACACCGGCTGGCCTGGAAATCAGACTCTTTCGTCACCGTTTGAGAAAGCTGCCGGATTCGACCCTTGCAGATTTACTCACCTCACACCCGTTGACGGATGAGCCATTGTGCTGTTGGCTGTAAACGATTCTTTTGGTCTCTTTGCCCGGAAGTACATTAACTCTACCCACCTTTAACCCAACTCGGTTATGACTATCATATTTGATTATTTATTTACCCGGACAGCCGATGAGTTCATTTGCCGGGTTCCTGTCAGGTTCTGGGGAGAGAATGTGATCCTCGACAAAGGGGTCAGGGTTGGTGCCAATAATACGCCGGGCATTGACCTGGACCAATGGATTGGGAGAAGTTTAAAGGTCAGCATTGACGAAGGAGTCTATACCATTACCGGATTAGTATAGACAGTGCGTTCGAGCCTGTAAGACGTCCTGAGCACATACGCTCATATGTATTAACAAATCTTCATTTTTAATACATACTACTGAACTTGTTTCTAACTTTCTTCGTAGTAAGTATATAACCCCTCTGATAGTACGCTACGGTATACACCAACGTATATAAACCAGGGTACTATTCGCCAGAGGATGCCCACCCGTCAATTCGAACCCGTTATAAAATCGGGTAACCGACTTGGCCTTACGTAAGGAGACTACAATCCCGGTAAACAGCCCTGTATTACCACCCTGGCTTTCTCTCCGCACTTACTTTCCAATTTTGTCTAATCCATTCCGTTTATAACAAGCTTATGAAAGCGCATCTTACCTTATTGGCAGCTTGTCTGCTAAGTACCGGCCTGGCCCGGGGCCAGACAACCTCTACCCCTACAACCGGCAGTATGCAGACCTTATCCGCTGATTCTCTAAAAAGCAGCCGATCTTCCCTGTCTGGTGACACCCTACCCGGGAACGCCGGAATTACGGTAACGGCCCCAATGGTGAACCATACGAATGAAGCGGTTCGCCCTGCTCCCCAGGAAACCATCTCTACAATACCTTCCCGCACGGATGATGTCAATACGGCAGCGTCTGCCCGACCTGCCAGCCGGGAGCAGAAGAGTAAAGGTTATAATAATTTCGCCTACGCCATATACGCCGGCCTGAACACCACCCGTTTTGCTGGTGAGACGCTGAATGGCGATCAGTTATCAGGTCGTCTGGGGTACCAGGCTGGCGCTCTGTTTCGGGCAGGAGGACGGCTCTATGGGCAACTGGGTGCCGAGTACTTTGCCTCCAGTTCCAATTATTTCCGGGCTGGTGACGGCACTAGCGTCAGCTCCATTCAGGACCAGATCAACATCCAATACCTGCAGGTGCCGGTATATATAGGCTACAAACTGGTTCAGTCCCTGCGGGGTATCTCCGCCGTCCGGCTGCAGGCTGGTCTTGAATATGCTAACCGGATCAGCGCCAACAGCCGCTCATTTAACCTGAATAAATCGGAGATCAAGAGCGGCACCGTCAACGGACTGGCTCAACTAGGCTTCGATATGGGGCCGGTCCTGCTGGACCTGACTTACCACCACGGCTTTGCCAACGCGATTCAGGCCGTGAACAGCATCGGCTTTGCGGGTTCGCAACGACGGGTGCTGAGCGCCAGCCTGGGCTGGACGTTCTAAGGCGTAGCAACGGTCAATGGCGTAGAACCCCTTTATTCGTGGAGGGGTTTTTACCAACTCCGCAGCCCTGTCTATAAACTTACCAGTTTTTTATTTATCCTTTTAACGTAATAAAAATGGAAACGACATGGGTTTTGCTTCTGGTCATCCTGATAGGCATCTTTCTGGCGGGCGTTAAAATAGTACGTCCCACGCACAGAGGTTTAATTGAGCGGCTTGGCAGATACAACAAATTTGCGGGTCCGGGCTTTCACTGGATCATTCCGTTTATCGACAAAATGTATAAGGTCAACACAACCGAGCAAATGGTCGACGCCCAGCCCCAGGAAATCATCACCAACGATAACCTGAATGCCAGGGTAGACGCTCAGGTCTACTTCAGAGTCATTGAAACCGAGGAGAGTGTCAAGAGCTCACAATACAATGTCAATGATTACAAAATACAAATAGTCAATCTGGCCCGCAGCACCCTGAGAAACATTATAGGAACGCTCACGTTGCGCTCGGCCAACAGCGAGCGGGGTAAAATGAACGCCGAACTCCATAGTACCCTGAAAAACGAGACGGCTAACTGGGGCATCGTTATCATACGAACCGAACTGAAGGAGATAGACCCTCCAAAAGACGTGCAGGAGACTATGAACAAAGTAGTCAAAGCTGAGAATGAGAAAATTGCGGCTATCGATTATGCAACGGCGGCCGAAACGGTGGCGGATGGCGTTAAACGGGCCAAAATCAAAGAAGCCGAAGGATACAAGCGGGCAAAAGTACTGCATGCCGAAGGGGAAGCCGAAGCCATTAAACTGGTAAATGTGGCCGCCGACGAGTACTTTACCGGCAATGCGCAACTGCTCCGCAAACTGGAAGCACTGGAGAATTCTTTAAGTGCGAATACGAAAATTGTTATTCCATCCGGATCAGAGTTAGTCAATGTTATCGGCGAAATGGCTGGCCTGGTGCCAGTTCATGTCAAAAAAGAGGCCGCTGAAGAACGCAGAAATAGCCGGATGGCCGAAATGGTCTGACCCGGTTATGACTTTGTCAGTAATCACCTGATGCACCTTGTCTGATCAGGTGCCTGATCCAGTGGAGATTCACACGTCAACCCATTACAACCATGTTATTCAACTTAGTCAAAATAATCAATCAGCTGGTCCGGGCCTTTCAGCCCGTAATCGAAAGTAATCAGTCGATTTACCAGCCCCTTGGCCGGGTAGGTCCGGGAGCTGCGGGAATTGGTTACCGTCCTGCGGCAGCGTATCGATTAATACCTGTTCTGATTGAACAGCCTTTTTTTCCTTACCCGTCAGGAAGGATTGATTGAGATGACACCACTGGACCTGTATAACCGGATTCCCGAACGGGAAGATAATGATCTGAGTGTGCTGGTAGGGTGTTATTACAATCATCTTCCGGAGGCAACTACGTTTTCGGAACAGAATCCAATCCTCAGAGCGGTGAAGGAAAAAGTGCTCATCAGATATTACAAAGACCACTTTTTTGATAACCATTACCGGTGGCGACTGGCCTCGGTCTGGTTTGACGCTAAGCCGGTAATGATCATCCAGAATGCAGGATTAGAAGGCGAGGAATTTAAGCGCCGAATCATTACCAACGCTCAGCTCTACCTTAACCTGGTCCAACACCTGAATGGAAAATTAACGGATGTGTTTATAAACACCGGAGAGCTAATCGAACCAACCGAAGAAATCTGGGGGCTCGATGACTTTTACGGCAGTATGCTGGACACTTCGTTTGAACCCTCCCCTCACGCCTTGTTATCCGGCGTTTGGCCGTATGAACTAACCAAAAACTAGATGAACCCTTTACTTTCTTCTCTCACCCAGACTCAGCTGGCTCACGACGGGCAGCGTCTCCACCAGATTCTGAAGTCGCCTGTTTTTAATCAACCCTCTCCCGGAGATACCTCCTGGCAACCGGCTTTCTGCGAGGTAGTCATTTTGCTGGACGGTTTACTGAATAACGCCGAGCAATTGGGCCATCGCATTGACTTCACCGACGAGGTGGGCGTACATGGGAAAGTTCAGGATATAACGTCGCTGGTGAGCTGGTTGCGCCAGCGTATACCCGCATCGGCAGCAAAAGAACCCGATCAGCAGCTTAGCAGCCGGCTGAATTGCTACCATCATGCGGGTGTCGGCTATTTTCCAAATGGAGTTTTCTTCAGGTGTGACCATACCGGAGAGGTGACTTTCTTTTTAGACGATCAGCGGATCTATCTAAACCGTCATATACAGCGGTCTTTACAGGAAGTCGAGTCTATCTGAAACTGGTTTCTGTTTAAACCGTTTGCTTGTATGCGTTGAGTTAATTCAGCGAAAAACGACTGAGCGTACTGCAAACCTTCTTATATATTCAGGGAAGCGACATTATTTACAACAAGGGCTAAAGCCTCACGTAATCTTCATGTTGATGTGTTAGCTTTATATTTAGCCTTCATCAAAAATCCGGCTACAGCGCTTTTCGAACAAAGCTTTCATCTCAATCTTTCAACTGTACGACTATGAAAATTTCCCTGAAATTTCAAGAAGTTCCCTTTTTGGTTGGCGATACAGTCTGGATAGCTCAACCCTACGAAGTTACAGAGCAAACATCGTATTTTCAGGGAGAAATCATTCAGATAATTCTGGATGGCAGCCTGATGAGTACCTCCGCAGTCCGGCTCCGCGCAGAAAATTACGAGCTGGTGATGAGCCAGGTCATATATGATATTAAGCCTTTAGGGGATCATGCCGGCATGCCCCGGGTTAGTGTAAACGTGGCATTGTCTCCCGGACAGAAAACCTTATTCAGGACGAGGGCAGAACTCCTAGTGCATCAGGATGAGGCCGAAGAATGGATTTCCTGAGCACGAACGCTCATATGTAGGCATAAGTCATTATTTTTAATACCTGCTGCTGAACTTGCCTCTTATGTTCTCTGTAGTAAGTAAATAACCCCTCTGTAAGTACGTTACCGGCGAACACCAACGTACTTGAGCCAGTCTGCCATTCGTCAGAAAATACCCCATCGATCTGAACCTGAGTAGTATCGGGTAAATAAAATAATCCATTCGTTGTAGAACATGGTTATGAATGCGCACCTTAATCGAAGTGTGCTGAACGCCAACCTGGGCTTGACCTTTTATTAAGAAGCTACCCAACGGTACCGTATATAAGTTTACGTTAGTGCGTTCATTATTGGTTTAACTAAACCCTAATTTTTATGGCTCACATGTTTGGATATGCCCCTGAGTTACCCGGAATTCGTGAGCAACTCAAGCTAAAGCGCCAGCACGTCAGCCATTTTAAAGCGCTGCTAAAGGCCGAAATCGAAAGCTGGGATGTATTGGATCATCGCCAGCAACAGGAAAACAGGCTGGTAAACTCAAGAGTCGCTGTAGTTCGTGAAGAACGTTCCCTGATGATGAGCCGGCACCTGGAAGAAATAGAATCGACGGAAGGCCAGCACGATCAAAAGCGCAGGCGAATGAAGCAAAGCCAGGCTAAGGATAAAGCGGATTCTGATAATGGTCTGCTCTGAAGGGTAATGCCTTAACCTGCTGGCACCATGATCTATGATGTAAAAAAGATAATAAACCAGTTACCGGGATCTGTCAGTCCATCGTTGAGCCTGACCTGATTAAACTACCAGCATGAACGTACTGATTATAGAAGACGAACCCTCAATGGCGCTGGAAATGGCTACCTTTCTGCGTCAGGAAAGTTTCGTGTGCAGCATTGCGCATACGGGACAACAGGCGTCGGAATTGCTTTACGTGAACAGTTACGATTTTGTGCTGATTGATCTGGGTTTGCCCGACTACGATGGATTTGACTTACTGCAGGAAGCGATAGCCAGTCAGCAGACAACCTCCTATTTGATTATCACCGCCAGTGGTGAGCTGGACAATAAACTGAAAGGATTGAACCTGGGAGCCGATGACTACCTGACCAAGCCTTTCTCGCTACTGGAACTCCACTCGCGTATGCTGGCTATCAACCGCCGGAAACATGGCTTGACTGACCCGACTATTGCCTTTGCCGGCTTTGTGCTGGACCCGCTCAGACGACTTGTCTCTTTTGGCACAGCAGTAGTCGATCTGACCAGACGGGAGTTTGATCTGCTGCATTACCTGTTGCTGTATCGTAACCGGGTAATTACCCGCCTGCAACTGGCCGAACACATCTGGGGGAATCTGTCGGATGATGAGTCAAACTCGAACTATATCGATGTGCATCTTAAGAACCTGCGGAAGAAGCTGGCCATGTTTGCCCCAATTAACTGGCTGGAAACCGTACGTGGAATAGGGTATCGGATCAATTTAACTGGGCCTTTATGAGACTTTCTACGAAGCTGGCACTCTACAATACCGGTATCCGGCTCCTGTTGGTGGGGATCGCCGGTGGGTTCTGGCCAACTCCGCTTACCTGGGTATACATTGCCGGAGCAGCGGTAATTCTCGGGCTGGCTTATCTGATTGACCTGGGGTATACCCATTTCCTCCTCCGTCCACTTCGGATGCTGATAAGCCGCAAACTCCGGATTATTCAGGATCCCAGTTACTTCGATTACTCGCCCCTCCCGACCACAACAACCGATTTGAGGTTGCTCAACCAACACATCAATGACCTAATGCGCCAGCTTAATATCCGGTTTGAATGCGAAAAAGCCTTTACTGCGTATGCCTCTCACGAGTTGCTGACGCCTATTACCGTGCTTCGCAATCGCTTCGATAACCTCATCACCAACAGCCAGACCCCCAGTCAGGTAGCGATCCGGTTGGTAGAATCCCAGCAAACCTTATTGCAGTTAAGCAACATTGTGCAGAAGTTACTGAGACTGGCCAGAATTGAGAACCACCAGTATGTAAAAGACGAACAGGTCTCTATCCGGTCGGTAGTGCTGGAGGTGTTACAGGATCTGGATGACCGGATCGCGCTAAAGAACGTATCCGTAGATCTGGATTTTAAGGAAGACATTCTGGTGTCCGAAGGGAATCATTCGCTACTCTACACAATGCTGTCGAACCTGATCAGAAATGCGATTCGTTATAATAGCCGGGAGGGCCGGCTAACGCTGACTCAGGCGTTGAGCGGTACGCAGGCAACGCTATCCATCACGGACACCGGCCCCGGCATGACCGCCGATCAGATTACAACCCTGAAGGAATATGGCCGGCCGCCAAAAGCTACGGGTAAAGGAAATGGTATCGGCCTGCAATTGATTCGCACCATTGCTGCTTTTCACAACATTGGCCTGACAGTTAATTCAGTTGCCGGGCAGGGCACGTCCATTACGCTGAACTTCCAGCCGAGTTAGCCGCTTCATCCAATCTTCATGTTGAGTATTTACCTTTATCATGACCGCTCCATAAAGCGAATCAGGATCGGGTATTCTGTTGTCCCCAGTCACTACACTCGTGCTACCGTTTCTGAAAGCACCATTACCTTACCCCTGCTCTAATATGAAAATTGATGCAACAGTTATCCAGATTGACCGCCTAACCCAAATCCTGATTGCGCACATTGTAATGATTGAAGGGGACGGCAACTACAGTCATGTGGTTACCAGTAACCGTAGGCACACTTCCTCCACTACCCTGCATAAGTTTGAATGTGCCTTACCGGGTTTTATCCGTTGCCACAAACATACGCTGATAAACCCGGCTCATGTTGTACACATAAACCGCCCTGGCAAAGCCCTGCCGGCGTCGCTAACGCTTACCTTATCGACTGGTGCTTTGGTTGTAGTGTCCCGGCGCAGAGCAGACGAAACGATCCAGGCGGTTGCCGATACCAGACTTTACGAACAATTTTTTTACGACTATCCCCTGGTTTTACTGCGGTAAATTCAGTATCTTTTCCCATTGGACCTGTAGCATACGCAGGTGTTCGCCCATAAGCTGCTCGTCAAAAGCGGCAACCGGAAGCTCCATATCAATCCCTTCATCGATCCGCAGACTAACGTAAAGCACCGTCCACCCTTCGACCACCAGTCTGGTTACAAAATCAAGAGCCCCTTCTACATCTAAATCTCGTGAGCCGTAAATAAACTCGCGCTGGGGAACATGGTCTTTGCAGGCAAATAAAGTGAGGTAGACCATGGGGTTAAGTAGTTGAGCAACTGGATAGACAGGAAAATACCTGGTATAAGCCGTATATTAACATTATAGAGTAAGAATAGATTCATTTGAATGTGTTGGGCACTTCCTGCAGATTAACCAAACGGATTGTTCTGGCAGGAGTCATTAACGGTGATTTTCTCCGGCAGGCTATCGTTAATCAAAAAAGTAGTGTGAACAGACTGGCCCTATTTTTTCTGCTTGGTAGCGTTTCTTGCCATACAACTGTCATTTATGGGCAAATACCCGGCTCAGGCAGTGCCCTGGAAAGAGATTCAACCCTACAGGCCGATACCAGTAAACTACTGGATCTGATTGAAATTGGAAAAAAACTGTTACCTGTCCGCGTCAAACGGGCCCGAGCCGCCCAGGGCAAACTGATCAGTTTCTCCGTTTTACCTTTTTCGGCGCAGCTTCCCGGAGGAGGAACGGCTTTGGTAACCTCAACCACGGCCAGCTTTTACCTCGGTAACAGAAAGGACACCTACGTGTCTCTGGTGACATTTATCCCCTATTGGAATTTTAAACGAAGGTTTGGGTTCCCCATTCGCTCTTATCTATGGCTAAGTCAAAACCGCTGGGTTATCAGCGGTGATACCCGGTTGATGGTGTATCCCCAACACACCTGGGGCTTAGGCCGCCAATACCCGGAAGACACTAAATTGCTGGTGAACTATTCCTACATCCGTCTGTATCAGCAGGCGTTAAAACGTCTTTCCCGAGGGTTGTTCGCCGGTGTGGGCTACCACCTTGATTATAGAATTAATATTCACACAGATTCTCTCCGCCCGCGTCTACAGGATTTTACCCGGTATGAGTATGGAACCGCCCAGGGGTCAAACAGCTTTTCATCGGGTATTAGTCTCAATGTGCTTTTCGACACCCGCAGGAACTCCCTTAACCCGTGGGATGGCTATTACGCCAGTTTGCAATACCGGGTAAATCCCACGTTTCTGGGAAATGATCATGTATGGCACGCCGTTTACCTTGATTTTCGCCGATACATTCGGTTTGATCCCAGTCTCCAAAAGCAAAACATGCTGGCGCTCTGGACCTACCTTTGGACGGTTTTCAAGACGGGCGTACCGTACCTGGATCTTCCCAGTCTCGGCTGGGAAGATTACAATCGGTCCGGAAGGGGTTTTAACCAAAACCGGTATAGAGGCCGGGACCTGCTGTACGTAGAAGCCGAATACCGCCGTGATATTACCAATAACGGCTTATTGGGATTTGTCATTTTTGCCAACGCTACTACCGTAAGCGGTCCCCGCAGTTTATACTTACTGAACTGGAACCCTGGTGCCGGTGCCGGGATACGGGTCAAACTGAATAAACGCGCCGGTACTAATATCGGGCTGAACTATGGATTTAGCAGGGGCTATTCAGGTGTTACGCTTACGCTCGGAGAAGTATTTTAATGTGGCTCTCAAAAAGGTAAGGTTCAACTATAAACCAGGGGTTATCCTGTGGCTGGTTTAATCTATAACGGGTAATGTCCTTACAGAACTGATCAGCACGCATAGTCCTATGTATTAATAAATCATCATTTTTAATACCAATCCTTTTTTGCGTTGCTCCTATTACCCTGGTGAGAGGCTCCGATTCAACGATAGCCATCCACCTTTGTTGCCGCCAGCGTCGCCGACGCCCTCAGGCAGATCCCCGCCGATATGATCAAGAGTGTGGAAGTCATCACCAGCCCCTCGGCCCGGTATAATGCCGAAGGCTCAGGCGGTATTATCAATATCATTAACCTTTAATGTTGATGAACAAGGACTTATAGGGAAAAACCGTACTCGTAGCCGGTGCAGCTTCAGGTATTGGTGGAAAGCGGTCGTTTAACCGGTAAAACCGGCAATAAAAACAATGTGGGCTACTGACTCTTTTCCTTCCAGTTTTGCCAGGGATCCTCGCCGGTTGCCTCTATATAACCAGCTTTAAAGTCTTTGATCAGCCCAGGCATAGCGGCTCGCAATTGCTCCACGTGTTTAGTGGCAGGCAGTGGCATCGTCAGGATCATCGAAAGATTCTCCAGTCTGTCAATAGCGTCACTTAACCGTTGATAGTTTCCGTTCATGGTTGCCTGGTGTCTTATGAGTAGTAGAAACCAATACCTGGTAAAAGGACGTTTGGTTCAGGAACGGAAGGTAAATGACGAAAATATTTCAGGCTATCAATACAGTCCATAGAACGGGATATCATAGGATGGAACGCTATTTTATTGATATATAAATAAATTTTCATTTTTCCTTATAATTAATAAACTAGTTTGTAATTTACATAGTTGTACGAGTAGAACTAAATACATTGACCGGGATTGGGCCTTCACCTTTTAGCACCTGTTTACCAGCGTATCCAATCCGACCAGGGTAAACGACAGTCGACGGACAATTGTCACTTTTTCGCTACTACCTCATTGTCACTCCTCTCTCCGTCTATTACGTTTGGTTTTCTGCTTTTTTTAGAAGAATAGATCAAATACCCGGTAAGTTGCGTAACAAACAGGAATAGACGTTTTTAAGGGCAGATGCCAGCCCTTTTTCATAGAAGGAAATATTCACCTTTAACTTTCAGCGACAATGATTTCCAAGTTAATAAAGATTATCAGCCCTTTGATCCGTATTTTCCGGCCCATGATTGAGAGTGATCAGGCGATTTACCACCCCCTCAGCCGAACTACGTCCCGCGTGGCTGGTATTTTGTGCCGGCCATTCAGGTCCGAAAAGAGATTGACACCAATACCGATCAGTCTGCCGTCCACTCCATTCCGGCCAGGGAGGGGCGATTCGGATGACACCCATAGACCTGTATAACCGAACGCCCGAACGGGAGGATAATGACCTGAGTGTATTGATTGGCTGTCTGTACAATCACATTCCGGAAGTAAGTGCTTTGTTGGAGTTAGATAAGTCCATCATCGACGGAAACAACAAAGTTGTGATCAAGTACTATAAAGATCACTCGTTCGAAAACCGGTATATCTGGCGATTGGCTTCGGTATGGTTTGAGGCTATTCCGGTTATGATTATCCAGAACGCCGGCCTGAAGGGCGAAGAGTTTCAACGCCGGCTGATCACCTATGAGCAGGGGTATGTTGAATTGATCCAATACCTCAAAGGGTTACTGACGGATGCCTGCATCGATGCCAGCGACCTCGTTGACCAGAATGAGGAAATCAGCGGCCTTGATGCCTTCCATGGCTGTATTCTGGACAGCTCTTTTGAGCCATCTCCCCACCTGATTTTATCGGGGGTATGGCCCTATCCGCTGGCGGAGAACTAAAGAAAGGGAGTCGAGACATAATGGCGTTTCAGCTGCCGGGTTAACCAGATATGATTAATCCGCGTCGCCGGCCGGCAAATAGACCGTGAAAACGGCTCCTTCACCCGGTCGGCTGCGGGCACTGATGTGCCCGCCATGATTGTCGGCTACTTTTTTACAGATCGCCAGACCGATACCGGTTCCTTCGTACTGACTACGGCCGTGCAGCCGTTGAAACAACCGGAAGATGCGTTCTTCGTATTGCTGATCGAACCCTATACCATTATCGGCGACCGAAATAGCCACGTAGGCCGGATACCCTGTGAGCAACACATTCGAGGGAAGCTGAACGGACGAAAGGCGGTTAGCCGTGATCTGCACCACCGGAGGAAGGTCTGGTTTGGCGAATTTAATCGCGTTGGACAGCAGATTCTGAAAGAACTGGCGTAGCTGTAGCTGATCGCCCTGAATGTTTAGGAGTGGACTGACTTCTATGGTAGCGTGTTTCTCCTGAACAATGGTTTCGAGATCACTCAACACGCCCGCCATCAAAACATTCAGATCGACCCGTTGAAACGCCTGTTGATGCGTCGTCAGCCGGGAGTAGGTAAGCAGATCTTTGACCAGAGTCTGCATCCGGCCGGAAGAACTCTGCATGCGCGAAACCAGGTCGGCACCGGTAGCGCCCAGAGCCGGGGCGAACTGGTCTTTCAGAATATCACCAAAGGATTGAATCTTACGTAAAGGCTCCTGCAGATCATGGGAGGCCACATAGGCAAACTGGCTCAGTTCAGCGTTGCTACGGTTCAGCTCGCTTACCGTTGACTGCAACTCCCGTTGCGACTGTTCCAGCTGAGTTTTAGCCAGAGTAAGCTCTTCATTCGCCCGCAGGGTATGGCTCACAATTTTCTGAGCGTGGATATTAACCACAAAACCCGTCCAGGCAGTTACCTTCTCAGCCTCGCTTATCACCGGGCGGGCCGAAAACAGATGCCAGCGGTATTCCTGCGAAGCCGCAGCTTTTAACCGGCACTCCGACTCGAACGCCTTACCTTCGGCGGCTTTTTTGGTCCATAATGCCCAGAAGTGGTCAAAATCTTCGGGGTGGATGACCTGGCTCCATTTTGATTGATTCAGTGTTTGAATGCCCAGCCCTGTAAGTTCGGTTACCCAGGCGTTGGCATAAATAAGCTGACCGGCCTGGTTGGCGGTAAAAATCATAAGCGGCAGCGCATTGGTTACCCGCTTGTAATGCTGCTCGCTATCCTGCAGCCGCAGGGCCAGTTCCTGCAACTGTTCGTTCTTTCGCTTAATCTCATCGTACGCCGATAACGGCAGGTCGGTAGTGAATTGAGAGCGCCAGTAGGTGAACACCTCGGCGTTAAGTTTACGGGAAGCAGGCAGGCCGCAGTACAGGGCGATTTTGCTGCCAGTTTCGGTGTTGGTAATCTCCAGACTCTCTACCAGCCGTCGGGCATACAGCAGATTCTGGTTTACCGGGTTGACTACCGGCAAGTCTTTATCTTCGATGACCGCAGCCAGGTATTGGTGGTCCCGTAAACTGCTGGTTCGGGGCAGGTATACCCCTAAAGTCAGTACTGGCGCGGTACCCTGTTCAATCGCGTACCGGGATACCTCGGAGACGGCCGTGGCAAAGGTAGTTTGAGCGGCCAAAGACATACCGGCGAGTTCGGCCAGTCTCATGGATCGCTTATGGGCCAGAATCAGGTCCATCTCGTTACCCAGCGATAATCGCACTAACTCCTCCATAGTTTCTTTGATGAAAACAAGGCATGATTTACCAGACGGCCGTCTTTACTCAACGTCATCCTCCATGCCGGTATCCAGACCAAGCTTCGTCTGCAGCAAGGCCATACCCCGCTCAACGTTGAGGGCTGTATGCACTCCTTTCAACGATAAGCCCAGCTCAATCAGGGTAATGGCTACCGCTGGTTGTATACCGACCACCACGGTTTCGGCATCAAGTACCCTGGTCATGCTGGCAATATTTCCCAGCACCCGGCCCATAAAGGAATCAACAATGGATACGGCTGAAATATCGATCAGGACACCACAGGCACCCGTTTTATGAACCGTACTGATCAGATCGGTTTCCAGGTCCAGGGCCAGCCGGTCGTACAGATCTACCTGGATGGTAACGAGCAGAAACGGCCCCATCCGCAGTATAGGAATTTTGTCCATACAAAAGCCGCTTTAGAAAACTTTCTTCTCGGTTTCCTGTCGTCTGACAACCAGCCTGTGCATGCTGAAGGCCTCCTTGAGCGCACTGGCCAGGGAAGCTTTGGTGATGATACTGGACAGGTCGATACCCAGGTGAACGATGGTCTGGGCGATTTCGGGCCGAATACCGCTAATGATGCAATCGGCCCCCATTAACCGGGTAGCACTAACGGTCTTGATCAGGTGCTGCGCGACCAGCGAATCGACGCTCGACACGCCGGAGATGTCCAGGATGGCAATGCTGCTGCCGGTGTCGACAAGTTTCTGGAGCAGGTTTTCCATGACAACCTGGGTGCGTGCACTATCCAGGGTTCCAATAATGGGCAGGGCCAGAATACCGTCCCACACCTGGATCACCGGCAGTGAAATATCACTGATTTCTGCTGTCTGGCGGAAGATGACTTCTTCACGTTCCTTAATAAACGTTTCAAACGTGATGATGCTGAAATTGTCCAGCAGGCGATTTGCTTTCAGACTTTCTTTAAACAGCTTCATCGGATCGTTACCCATTTCCTGTTGAAGCAGCTCCAGAATAGACTCTTTAAGGCTGAAAATATACTGACCCGTTTCGCGGGGCGAGAACCCCTGCCGGGCCCGCGATATAGAGATTCCCGACAGAACTTCTGCTACTTCCTCATAGTCAGCGGATTCTAGGCTATCACTCGTTTTATCGGATATGGATTTAGTTAATGCATTGATAAGATCCTCTGATTGCCCCCGCAGCTCGTCGGTTGTCATCAGATCATCGCGGAGCGTTTCACTGGTCAATTGCTTCTGAAGCCAGGTATTGAGAAGGTCTTTTTTCTTGCTACGAAGTAGCTGGGGCAAGCTATCAACCATGTTTGCGTCGTTTAGGCTGGCTAAGGTAGCTTTTTTAACCTGATTATTACCTGTAAGTCAATTTTTTGCTACTGGTAAGCCTCACCTGGTTGACGGATCTCGGAATTCAGTCTGGCTGCGGTTTCTTTTCCCACAGGGGTAAGCATGATGACTACATCCTTTTTCTGACTTCCCCCAAATGGCATAATTCTGACCATCCCCTGCTGAAGAAGCTGTTCGGCGTGTTTTTGACAATAGGAAACGGTTAAGCCGCTGACCGACGAAAGGGTATCATAATTCATTACCCCTTCTTTCAATAACGATTTAAGCACCTGATGGAGTCCGTTCATGCTTTACGAGAGTTTATTGCGGCTATAAAGACGTTGTAATGTTAAGCGCTTCACCCTTCGCGTGATACACGGAGGGATTTGTTGCGGAATCATTCAGTAAGGCCTGTTCGGTAGCAAACAGTTTAGAACCACTTTCCACCTGATCAAAAATCTCAACCTGCCCAAACGGATTAAATTGACTGTGAGGTAGTATTTCGTACCTGACCATATCGACGACCAAGGTATTTTGTTCACCTTTTTTCCGGATAAACCGGGATTTAGGGTTGATGATGACTTCAATGGATTTGATCACTCCTGAGAAGTGAGGCACCACCTTTGCGTTGTTGTCTGTCCAGTACGTAAGGGGTTGGTTGATAAAAACCGAATCGTCGACCTGGAAAGGAATATCGAATTGATTAAGGAATAGTTTCATTGGTTTGGGTTTAAAATGTCATGTTGAATAGCCCGGTTCAATAGCCGAAACGATACGTGATTCTTACCTGGCAGTACAGTGACAAGCGCGGGCGTCAGGACGATTAGCTTACGAATTAAGCTGACATGAAGGGAAGCTACTTAGTAAACACTTTACCTTCCGATAAGTTGCTGGTAAGGTCAAATATCTTTTCCCGCGAGGCACTTGCGCACATCCCTCCCTGAATCCTGCGTGTTGGCGGGGCAAAAAAAAGCCTGCTCCGTCCGGAGCAGGCCAATGTTTTTGGGGAGCATTTGCTTATTTCAACTTCTGCATCAGCTCTACGTTTCGCCGAACATCCAGTTTGTTTGCCTGTGCCAGTTCCATCGACTTCTGAGCCGCTTTTGATGCTTCGGCCATGTTGCCGGCCCGACGGTGAGCCTCGGCCAGTTCATAATACAGGTCCGACTGTTCTCTGGGTGTCGCTTTGTTCAGCGCAAAAGCTTTGTTTACCCATTTGATTACCGTTGGCGCATCAGATGGGTCCGGACTTAAGCGGTTAAACAGCTTGGTGATGTAAACAAACTCCGGAACAGTGATCGGGTTGTTGGTTACCTGACTGTCCATCCGGGCTACGGCTTTGGCCGTTTGGCGCGTCTGGAAGAACGCATTTACCTCCGGTAACAAGGTCCGGTTGGCGGCTACTTTGGGATCAATCCCGATTTTAGCCAGATTAGACCGGATTTCCAGAATCTTTTCCGGTGAATACCGGGCACCCCGGCTGCTGAACAACGAGGACATCAGAATGTTCTCAGCCACATTTTTGAGTTCATCGGGCTGAGCGTGCTTTTTATACTGATCCTGGTGCGTCAGAAAGTACTGGAACAGCGGGTTATCCGAATCCATGACCAGCTTTTTCAATGCCAGCCAGTTGGTATATTTGGCAAAATCACTGGCAGGCACCTGCCGGGCGTACTCTTCCATCGCCTTCATGTTTGTTACCGTATCGCGGGTGACCAGCGAGTACATAGCGTAATCAATCAGGAAAGCCGGTGACCGCTCGCCCTTGGTGTACCGGCCCTTCATGCCCTGGGTCCGCTGGCCGGGATTGAGCGCGTTGGTGCCGTGTCGGATTACTTCATTGGCCGTGTTGCTGCTCATTGCCATATGCAGGAGGTTTCCCTGTGCATCGAAGTAAAGGAACAGTGGCAATTGCGGAACGTACATTTTCCGGCTGCCTAGAAAAGCCTGCGTGGCCTTCTGGGTAATATCCTGCTTCGTGCTGATGAAACGGGCATTGTAGAAATCGACTACCCGACTGTCGTTCAGTGTCGGCACAAAGCTCTGGCAGACATGGCAGGTTGGGGAGTAGATCTCCACAAACACGGGCTTACCAGCCTTGCGGGCAGCCTGGAAAACCTCTTCCAGCGGAGCTTCCCTGAACAGGATTCCGTTTTTGCCCTTCTGTGCCATCACTACCGACACGGACAGGCAACAGATGACCAGCGAAATGAATAATTTCTTCATGGTAGAACAGAGTTGGCAGATGACTTATTTATTGCTGTTGGGCTGATTCTGCGCTTTATATTCTTCCTCAACCCGTTTGCTGATCGTCCGGCAGAGATTTTCAATATCATCGGCCATCCGCTGGTCACCGGTCGCCGTCATAGCGGTATCGGCGAGGCCGCTCATGATTTCAATGATAAACCGCTTCATATCCAGCACCTCCATATCTTTGGTCCAGAGGTCTATTTTCATGGTGCTGCGGTGGTAATGGTCCCAAAGCGCAACGGCAATGGCTTTGGTGTCACTCAGGCCTTCGTTGGGGTTATCGGTGGCATCCCAGTATATCTTGTCGGGTACATTGGAGGGGTCTAATTCAACGCTAAAGCGAATTTCAGATTTTTTCATACAAATGTATAAAGGAGCAATTAAACCCCTAAATTACGAAAAACTCGTGAGCCACCGGGTATTCAGCCACGTTTTTAGGTAATTTAGAGGTAGATGTCACCGTTTGCTTACGCTATATGCAACATAGGGAATGCTATCCCTACAAATCCCCATTGAAGCCGGCAAACCGTCCAATTAATCCCTCAACCAAACTACTGCCGCGATCCGAAAACTCTTCTCAGAATATCACTCACGCGGGCAGCCGGATTCTCACGGATTTTTTTCTCCTCCTGTGCAATCAGCAGGAACAGGCCGTCAACAGCTTTGGTCGTAGCGTAGTTTGTCAGGTCGGGATTAGCCTTCTGCACCAATGGTATCTGGTTATAAGTCCGAACCAGGTCTCCGTAGTAACGGGTTGCATTATTGGCCGTCAGGGCGCTATCGACTACGGGTGTAAACTCGTTGACAAGCTGCTGGTAAGTAGTCCGGCGAAGGTACTGGGTAGCCGCATCGGGCTGGCCCCGTAGAATACCGAGCGCATCCTGAATGGTCATGGACGTAATAGCCGAAATGAATATAGGCCGTGAGCGCTTGGCAGCATCCTCAGCGGCCCGGTTCAGGGACAGGATAAACTGGTCGACCTGCCGCCCCAGCCCAATCTGCCGCAGTCGGGCCTCCATACGCTGTACATCCGGTGGAAACAGCAACTTGATGGATGGATTCCTGAAGTAGCCATCTACGGCCGATGCTTGTTTAGCACCATTGGTAATACCAACCTGGAGCGCTTCTTTTAAGCCCAGAGCGATTTCGTTGGCTGTCAGCGAACCGGTACCGGTAGGTTGTGTTACTTTCTCAAGGATCTTGCCCAGGGTGGTCCGCGGTGTCTGAGCCTGCGTTGTTGTGAGAAACAGGCCTGTGAGTGCGGTGGTTATCCAGATTATCTTTTTCATCCGATTTAGCGATTTTATGTACTTTTGACCCAAAAAACGGTGAAAGGTTTAGCCGGCAGCCCGTTTTTTCCGAAACCTGTACTATGCCTGAAACCATCCTTGCTGAAGTAGTAACCATCGGCGACGAAATACTGTTCGGCCAGATAACCGATACCAACACCCAGTGGATTAGCACCGAACTGACCAATATCGGCATCCGGACTGTCCGTAAATCCTCCGTCGGCGATCAGGCAGAAGCCATTCTGCAAATCTTACAGGAAGCCCACCAGCGGGCTAATGTGATTATCCTGACGGGTGGCCTGGGGCCAACCAAAGATGACATTACCAAACATACCCTGTGCCGGTACTTTAACACCGAACTGGTTATGAACCCTGATGCGCTGGCGATGGTGACGGGCTTCTTTGCGAAACGCGGCCGGGCCATGACGGAGCTCAACCGGCTCCAGGCCGCCCTGCCGGCCAACTGCGTCTATATTCCGAATCACTGGGGTACCGCTCCGGGTATGTGGTTTGAGCACGACCAGGGCGACGTTCGCGGGCGGGTGTACGTTTCACTGCCGGGGGTGCCGTTTGAGATGAAAAGCCTGATGACCAACCTGATCCTGCCCAAACTTCAGGCACATTTCCGGACGCCCGTCATCCTGCACAAAATGATCCGGACTGTCGGCATTGGTGAGTCGTTTCTGGCCGAGCGTATCGAGCAATGGGAAGACGCGCTCCCCCCGCAAATCCGGCTGGCGTATCTGCCAAGCTTCGGTCAGGTCAAATTGCGCCTGACGGCCACCGGCACTAATGCACAGCAATTGCAGCAGGAGTTGGCGGAACAGGTAGCCAACGTCCTGCCTTTGATTGACCAGCATGTGTTCGGCTTTGATAGCGATGAGCTGGAAACGGTGGTTGGTCGCCTGCTGAAGGAGAAATCGCTGACGCTGGGCATTGCTGAAAGCTGTACCGGTGGTTATGTTTCCGCACAAATCACCAAAGTTCCGGGCGCTTCTGCGTATTTTTGGGGCAGCATTGTCAGTTATGCCAATGAAATAAAAGTCAAAGAGCTAGGGGTAGACCGGGCGGTGCTGGCCGAACATGGTGCCGTGAGTGAGCCCACCATACAGGCCATGGCTGAAGGCGTTCGGCGGGTGCTGGGCACCAGCGTGGGCATTGCCACCAGCGGCATTGCCGGCCCGGACGGCGGAACACCCGATAAACCCGTTGGCACCATCTGGATTGCCTGCGCCACCGACCAGCGGACGGTAACCCGATTGCTAAAACTGGGGCAGTACCGCGAACAGAATATTCAACTGACCACGAATTATGTGCTGAATCTGCTCCGGGAGGAGTTGCTGACGTTGAATTAACTTCATCAATCACAAACAAACTCAAAGTACCAAACCGACTAATACAATGGCTCTGGTAGACATGGTAATGCCCAAAATGGGCGAAAGCATCATGGAATGTACGGTGATTACCTGGCTTAAAAAGCCCGGTGACCGCATTGAAGCCGACGAATCCATCCTGGAGGTGGCCACCGACAAGGTAGACACTGAAGTGCCGGCTTCTCATTCCGGCATCCTGACAGAAGTGCTCGTAAACGATGGTGATGTAGTACCCATCGGCCAACCAATTGCCCGAATCGAAATTGAGCAGGAAGCGGGTTCTGATACGACGCCTACCCAGACTCCCGTTGACCAGGAAAGGGTACCCGAAGAAGTAGCGGTGCCGGAAACGGTGGAAGCATCCGCGCAGGAACTGGAAGCCGGTATTTCGGTTATGAGTACGCGACTGCCGGAGCCGGTAGCGTCTGGTAGTGTACATTACGGTAACCGGTTTTATTCACCGCTGGTACTCAGCATTGCCAAAGAAGAAGGCATCTCAGCCGAAGAGCTAAACAGTATTCCGGGCTCAGGGGCAGAAAGCCGCGTCACTAAGAAAGACATGCTGGCTTATGTGCAGCAGCGGAAGAAGCAGGCGGCAGTGGAACCAAAGCCAGCCCCTCAACCATCAGTTGATTCTCCCGCTTCAGTCAGTAAGCCCACAACGGTTCCATCTGTGCCCGCGACCGGCCCGACTAAAACAGCTTCGGTGAACGGCCAGTCTGATATTATTCAGATGGACCGGATGCGGAAGATGATTGCGCAGCGGATGGTCGAATCCAAGCAGATATCTCCGCACGTTTCCTCATTTGTGGAAGCCGATATGACGCCAGTTGTCCAGTGGCGAAATGCGGTCAAGGAAGACTTCAAGCGCCAGACAGGCGAAAACCTGACCTTCACCCCTATTCTGGTTGAGGCTGTCGTAAAGGCGATCAAAGACTTCCCAATGATTAATATTTCGGTGGAGGGTGACACTATCATCGTCAAAAAACATATCAACATTGGGATGGCCGTGGCCTTGCCCAACGGAAATCTGATCGTTCCGATTATTCACGAAGCGGATCAGTATAATCTTATCGGGCTGACTAAAAAGGTGAACGATTTATCAAAGCGGGCTCGTGAGAATAAACTGACCGCCGATGACCTGGCCAACGGAACCTACACCATCTCCAACATCGGCACGTTCGGAAATGTATTGGGTACCCCCATCATTCTTCAGCCGCAGGTGGCGATCATGGCCTTTGGTGCCATTCAGAAGAAACCGGCCGTTATAGAAACGCCCCAGGGTGACCTGATCGGTATCCGGCAAATGATGTTCCTGTCGCACTCTTACGACCACCGCGTTGTCGATGGTTCGCTCGGTGGACAGTTTGTCCGGCGCGTAGCCGATTACCTGGAGAAGTTCGATGTTAACCGAACATTGTAATAAAAAGCCGATTACTCACTCGTTTTTGGCTGGTGTATGTATCCTAGATAGGTTTGTAGCCGTCAACTTTTACCACAAACAATCATGCACGACTACAAATCTATCTACACCACCATGCTGCTTTTTGTAGCAACCCTTTGCTCCGTATTTGCCCAGGATAATAGCGGTGTCGCCCGCGTCGAGAAAATTCAGGGTGTTGAAACGTACGTAATGTCCGAGCCTCTGCGGGAGTACGACGTAGCGTTTAAAGTAGAGACCGGCCTTAAAATGGCCTCACTGGCTACGGGTGGCGTCGTTAATGAAGGTGTTTCGGATAAAGCAGAGCAATTTATCAGACATGCCGTCAAACAAGGAAAGAAAGACAACAAGGAGTTTGATGCGGTTCTGATTTCTGGTTCTAAAACCGCAGTGGCTATCAAATTCAAGACTCAGGCTACCGAACAAAACAAAGGCCTGGCCAGGGTTAAGAAAGTCGATGGCTACGAACTCTATGTCCTGAGTGAGCCGGTTCGGGAGTATGACCGGGTGGTTGATGCCACTGGTGGTTTGAAAGCGAAATCATACTTTACGAGCGGCTTAGTCAACAATTCAATTGAGGAAGATATGGCGCAATTTGTCAAGCGGGTGAAGAAAGAAGCTGCGGAGGATAAAAAAGACTTCGAAGCTGTCATCTACTCAGGTGGCAAAAGCGCGATTGGTGTTAAATTTAAAGGATGAAACAACGCATTGCACTGGACATGGACGATGTCCTGGCGGATACCAACCGTAAGTTTATTGACATTTATCTCAATGGTGAAGCCCCCCGATTCACCATTGAAGAGTTAAAAGAGAAGTCATTTCATGAACTGCTCGACGAGCAGGAGTTCCGGACGCTGTTCCGGAATGTGTATGAGCCCGGCTTCTTCCGCGACATCCAGATCATGGAAGGAGCGCAGGATGTGGTGAACCGGCTGATGGAGAAATACGAGGTATACATCGCCACGGCCGCCATGGAGTTTCCTAACTCATTCGTGGACAAATACGAATGGCTGGCCGAACACTTTCCGGCCATTCACTGGCGTAACATCATCTTTCTGGGCGATAAAAGTGTACTCAATACCGATTATCTGATTGATGATCTGCCCCGAAATCTACGCACGTTTACGGGTCAGGGCCTGCTTTTTACCGCTCTGCACAACCGGGACGAAACCGAATACAAACGAGTTAACAGTTGGCAGGAAGTCGCTGACCTGCTGCTCTAAAATAAAAAAGGCCTCAAGTACTTGAGGCCTTTTTTGTTGATAAGTGAATGATCAGGCTTCCACCCGGCGGTTTTCAACGGTGTGATTCTCCGTTTTCTGGTCTTCAACCAAACGGTCATGACCAACTTCCAACTGCGCTTCTTTGAGCTTCGCAGAAGGTCTAACCTCAATAATTTTCAGTTTATGAAGCACCTTGATGACCGGGTACGTAGGATCAAACTCCCACCAGCGGGCACCAAAGTTGGCACTGTTCGGCCGCTTGTGATGGTTGTTCTGGAATAGTTCGCCCATCATCAGCAGGTCAAACACCAGAGAGTTTTTCGACTTATCGTGGTTATCGTAGTTGGCGTATCCATACTTATGCCCACTCCAGTTAACGATTGCCCCGTGGATCGGGCCCATCAGGAAGTGAATTGGCAGCAGGAAAAAGAACGCCCAGTGCATATCCAGGTAGATATAGGCGAAAATATAAAACAGGCCATAAACTACCCCCCAGCCAATACGGCTCACCCATGAATCACCAATTTTTTCGATCAGCGTCCACTCCGGATAGTTGCGGTCAAACTGACGCTCTACCGGTCGCTTGCGGTGAAGTACAGCGTTATAAAGGTCTTTCGTCTTCCACATCATGGTAAATACGTTTTTGGTATGATGAGGAGAGTGTGGGTCCCTTTCCGTATCACTGAATGCGTGGTGCATCCGGTGCAGGACGGCATAGGCCCGTGGGCTCAGGTACGAGGAGCCCTGTGAAACATAGGTCAGCAGGTAAAAGAACCGCTCCCAGAATTTACTCATGGTAAACATTTTGTGGGCAGCATACCGGTGCAGAAAAAATGTTTGGCAGAACAGGGACAAATACCAGTGTCCAATAAAAGCAAGCAATACAATCACAGCTGAAATATTTAGGGTGGTATTAAGAAAACAGAATGTTAGTACAAAAGTAAACTTTTTTACAAAAAAAGGCCCTTCCTCCTTAAAAAGTCCTATTGGTAAGAGGTAGTGGCATACTGCAGCAAGTTGGCTCCCATGCGCAGCGCCTGCTGCCGAACGGGCTCCGGATCATTATAAACCGTCTGGTCTTCCCATCCGTTACCCAAATCGCATTCCAAGCTGAAAAAGCAGACCAGCCGGCCCTGCCAGATCAGGCCAAAGCCCTGCGGAGCCTTGCCGTCATGCTCATGTACTTTAGGCAACCCGCTTGGAAATTTGAACTTCTGGTTGTAGATCGGATGGGAGAATGGCAACTCCACAAAGTTCAATTCCGGAAAGACCTTCTTCATCTCCCGACGGATGAACTTCTCCAGGCCATAATTATCATCAATGTGCAGAAAACCACCCGACATCAGATACCGACGCAGGTTCTGAGCTTCGGCATCGCTGAACACCACGTTGCCGTGACCGGTCATGTGGACAAACGGGTACGAAAACAGTTCAGGGCTCCCAACATCGACAATATCCTCTTCAGGATAGATATTCATGCGGAGATTGGTATTGGCAAATTTAATAAGGTTCGGAAGGGAGGTTTTGTTGGCGTACCAGTCGCCCCCACCATTGTACTTCAGTTTGGCAATTTTATAGGCGTATTGCGCCTGAGCGTCGGTTACCAGCCAGAAACTAAATAGGAGAAGCCAGACCTTTACAAATTTTATCATATAATATTGAGACTCTCTAAATAACGCTTCGGTGCCGGTTTCAGTATCTACCGAAAAGTGAACGTCAGTGTTTCGAAATATTGGCTAAGTTTATTATCTGACAGGCGGTTAGGGCGGCTGTTTCGGTCCGCAACCGATTTTTACCCAAGGTAACCATTCGAAAGCCAGCTTCCACGGCCTGCTTCAATTCTTCGCCGGAAAAATCACCTTCCGGACCGATCAATATCGCAGATGAGGTTTGGGGTACTGTAAGGTTGAACAAATGTTCAGGTGCGCTTAGTTCAGGCAGGTGGGCAATAAACCGGTGTTCCTCCTGAATAGCAGCCAACAATTGGCTAAACGAAACAGCTTCATCAATCTGCGGCAGGTAACTTTGCAACGACTGTTTCATGGCTGCTACGGCAATTTTAATCAGCCGGTCGGTCTTCAGTACTCTCCGTTCGGAATGCTGGCTGAAGAAAAAACTGAACCGCTCCACCCCTATTTCTACAGCTTTCTCTACGAGCCACTCAATCCGGTCGATGTTCTTGGTTGGTGCCAGGCACAGGCGGATGGAGAAGGGCCGCCGGGGAGTTGAGTGAAACTCCACAATCCGAACGGCACACTGCCGGGCATCGGCTTTTGTAATTACACAATCAAAGCGGGTGCCCTGTCCGTCAGTTACGCTGATAGATTCGCCAACGCTGAGCCGCAGGGTTTTGATGGCATGGCGGGAGTCTTCTTCAGTGAGATAGGGTTGTCTGGCAATATCTGGCTGGTAGAATAGATTCATAACGGCACAAAAGTAATCAGTCAGCCGAATACCGCACCTTTGGATTTTTCAGGCATTTCATCGCCTGGGTAAGGCCATTCAGTGTGAGTGGAAACATCCGCTCGTCGCACCAGTCGCGGATCAGACCGGTACTGGAGGTATATTTCCAGTAACCGGGCACGGTCGGGTTCAGCCACACGAGGTGCGGGTACTGTTGTTTAAACCGGTTAAGCCAGACAATGCCTGCTTCTTCGTTATAATGCTCAATGCTGCCTTTGGCCGTTGTAATTTCGTAAGGAGCCATGGACGCATCCCCCACAAAGATTACTTTGTATTCTTTATTGTACTTATGCAGCACCTCCCAGGTTGGGACCCGATCGTGCCGGCGGGTATTATCGCGCCAGAGGGTTTCGTAAACGCAATTGTGGAAGTAGAAAAACTCCAGCCGTTTAAACTGGTAGCGCGCAGCCGAAAACAATTGTGAACATAAATCAATGTACTCGTCCATTGATCCACCGACGTCAAGCAGCATCAACACCTTCACGCGGTTCTGCCTTGACGGCTGCATTTGGATATCCAGCAATCCGCCGTTCCGACTGGTTTCTTCGATCGTTCCGTCAATATCCAGTTCGTCGTCCTGACCTTCGCGGGTCAGAATCCGCAGCCGGCGCAGCGCCATTTTCATGTTGCGGGTATTCAGCTCCAGATCATCATCGAGGTTGCGATAATCACGCTGTTCCCAGATTTTTACGGCGATGTGATTCCCCTTTGCTTCGCCACTCATCCGGAACCCCTCCGGGTTATAGCCCATAGCCCCAAAAGGAGAAGTCCCCCCGGTACCAATCCAACGGCTACCCCCTTCGTGCCGCTTTTCCTGCTGTTCCAGCAACACCCGCAGACGATCCCAAAGCGCATCCAGCCCACCCATCGCCAGAATAGCCGCTTTTTCTTCCTCCGAAAGATCGTTTAACAGGGCATTCTCCAGCCAGTCCGGTGGCACTTCCGTCAGCCCCGGCACCGGTTTTGACGGAATACCGGCAATATATTCACCAAACAGCCGGTCGAACAGGTCGAGGTGCTGCTCATGTTTGATGAGCGTCGTCTTCGAGAGGTAATAAAAGGCATCTACACTCACCCCGCCGGCATCGCTCTTCAACGCTTCCAGCAAGGTCAGGTATTCTGGCAAAGTAACCGGCAACGCATGTTGCCGCAGCAGGAGGAAGAAATCGAGAAACATAGTTAAAAGGCAGTCTGCAGTTCTCGGTTGGCAATTGGCAGTATAGGAGGTTTTTTAAATTTGCCTACTGCACACTGTCTACTCTAATAAGGTCTCCCCCGGCTGCGCAGGGCGGTCAGCAGGTCGGTATCCTGTTCGTTTTTCAGGAGTGAACCAATGTAGGGCGGTAGCTCCTTCAGCGATTCCAGGTCGGTCAGGTCGTCACTGGTGACACCACCTGCCAGCAGCAGGCGAATCCAGTCGATGAGTTCGCTGGTGGAAGGCTTTTTCTTCAACGCCTTTACGTCACGGACGTTAAAAAATACCGATAATGCTTTCGCCATCAACTCCTGGGGCAGATTCGGGAAATGAACCTCTACAATCTGCTGCATCGTTTCCCGGTCGGGAAAGCGGATGTAATGGAAGAAACACCGGCGCAGAAACGCATCCGGTAGTTCCTTCTCGTTATTGGAGGTGATGATGACCACCGGCCGGTGTCGGGCGTTGATCGTCTGCCGGAGTTCGTAGCAGTAGAACTCCATCCGGTCGAGTTCCTGGAGCAGATCATTCGGGAATTCAATATCGGCTTTGTCAATCTCGTCGATCAGCAGCACGGCCTGCTCGTCCGACTCAAAAGCCTCCCAAAGTTTTCCTTTCCTGATATAAGTCGCCAGATCCCCTACCCGCGAATCACCCAGTTGCGAATCACGCAGCCTTGACACGGCATCATATTCGTATAAGCCCTGCTGAGCGGTAGTGGTTGATTTGACGTGCCAGGTGTACAAAGGTTTTTGCAATGAGCGGGCAACCTCATACGCCAGCAGCGTCTTACCCGTTCCCGGTTCTCCTTTGATCAGCAGCGGCTTCTGTAACTGAATCGCGGCATTAACAGCCATACTCAGTTCGCGGGTCGCCACATAACGCTCGGTCCCTTCAAAGAACATCATTATTCCTCCTGTTCGTCGCTTGAAAACGAATACAGCGTTGTATCCAGTTGGAGCGCATTACTGTTGAAGTCGTGAATGAATTCTTCAATGACCTCATCCGTGATCTCTTCCACGTTCAGGCACACATCCAGGCCGATCCCGTACTCGAAATCATGGTCAACTTCGATATGTTCCTGTACTTTCACGGCTTCCGTCTCCTCCATTTCCTCAATGAGTTCAGTTAGCAGCAGTTCAACCTCCTCTTCCTCCTCCGGATCGATTTTATAGTTGGCATTCCGGTCTTCGGGGGGAACATACTTCGGAAAACTCTTTCTTACCTTTTCCACCGCCATCTCATACACCAGGCTGCTATGGTGTAAACGCAGCGTGTAAATAACGGCATCGTAAATTACCTCATCACCCTTATGATTACCGATAAACTGAATATGAACGCATTCGCCGGAGTCGAGTACATCCAGCTCATCATCTTCAACGTGGGCGAATGATTTACCTTCCTGTTCCAGTTCTTTTTTAAATTCAGCAATTTCTTCGGGATCATATCCCTGATTTTTATAAGTAGCCATAGACGGGTATTCTATAAATGAGTAATGAAGCGGTAAAGCTACTTATCTGGTTCGGGTTAACCAAAACCAAAGCTCTCCCACTCGATAGGTAATCAGGAGGCCGTCAATTGCCGGACCGTCGTCCACTGATACGCCAGTGCTCCGGCAAAATCAACAGCAGTCGTCAGAGCCTCTAACTCTACGGCCGCAAGGGTATCGTCGCGCCGGTGAATGCGGGGCATCTGCTTATTTTCATCCAGCGCGCATAATGTAATCACAGGTACGCCTGCCCGCACTAACCAAATGCTGTCGAAATCGGCAGTATGCCATTCGCCGGTTTGAACATGATGTTGGAAATTTTCCTGTTCAATCAGCCTCCGGGCCAGTTGGGTTAGCGGATTGTCGTACAGGATCGGCTCAATAGTACCGGTCTTTTCAATGAGGGTAAGTTTACCAGCTCCCAGGGTATCGAAATTGATTACGGCAGTTCGACCGGCCGGCCAGTCAGACCGGTGCTCCTGCACGTAATGCTGTGACCCTATCATACCGGCCTCTTCGGCGCTGGTCAACACTACCTCCAGATCCATGTGTGGTATATTAGCCTGCCGCAGACGGTCGGCCACCGCCAGCGCAGCCGCTACACCCGTAGCATTATCACTGGCTCCGTTGGTATACCCGTATAGCCAATACCCTGCGGTGGCCAATACCGCCTGCACGGCAAAATAGCCCATACACCCATAACGGAGATAAGTCACATAGGGTAATCCCCAACCAAGCACCTCAAGCGTTGCACCCAGTGCGGACGCTACCATCAAGCCGAGTGACAAGATCATCGAACCTCTGAAATTACCGACCAAGCTTGAAGTGTACAGGAGCGAAACCGGTGCCGTGTCGTAATGTGCCATTAGAATTACCTTGGAAACAGGTTTCTGGTTGTTCTGGGCCGGCCAGCGCCCAATAACGTTGCGGGCCATATGCTGCAGCGGAAACCGGGTGACCGGCGAGTACCGCCAGTTGAAAAATAACCAGGCTAATACAACAAAGAGCCAGACTAGCACCAGCGCGGTCACGGTCAGGTACGGCACCAGCAATAAACCGAACACCAGTCCGCCTAACAACCAATATACCACCGTAACGTAGGTTTTGGGCGTTCGAAACAGTTCGGTCTGCACATCGGCTTCCATTTGGGTAAGATAGTTCTCCAGCAATTGGGCCGCTTCCGATTCGCAGGGAGTAGCAGCGCCACGGTGCGGCAAATGAGTCAGCTCGCGCAGGAAAGTGTCCAGAGGAAACATGGGCTTCGGTGACGGTCTGACTGCTAAGATGCTGATTATCCGCAAAAAAGAAAAGCCCACCTTTCGGCGGGCTTTCTTAACGGTGGGTCAGAATTTATTTAATGAACAGCATTTCGCGGTATTTCACCAAAGGCCAATCCTCGTCGTCGATAATTAACTCCAGTTTATCAACTTCGTAACGGATCACATCAAAGAAGTCTTTGACGTCGGTAGCGTACATCTTGGCCGTCTCCGAGGTATTACCCAGGTTATTTGCTTTCTTACGGGTCTCGGTCATGTCATGTACGTTCGTCTTAATCGTCATAACCCGACGCGAAATTTCCCGGATCAGGTCTTTCACCGGCTCGGCTTCTTCGGTCATACCCAGGTCCACCAGCGATTTTGCTGTTTCGGCCAGTTTGTTCTGGTACTTCAGGGCGGTTGATACAACGTGGTTCATAGCCAGGTCGCCCATCACGCGAGACTCGATCTGTACTTTCTTAATGTACTTCTCCAGTTCGATTTCGTAGCGGGACTCTACCTCGGCATGACTCAGGACACCTAGTTTCTCAAACAGATCCAGCGACTGCGGCTTCAAATAGACTTCCAGTGCTTCGGGAGAAGACTTAATATTGGACAGGCCCCGGCGAGCGGCTTCCTCAACCCACTCATCTGAGTACCCGTTGCCTTCGAACAGAATGCGCTTAGAGGCTGTATAGTATTGCTTCAGGATATCAACAATCGCGAGTTCTTTCTTTTCGCCGGCAGCCAGACGCGCGTCCAAATCCTGCTTGAACTGAATCAACTGGCTGGCCACAATTGAGTTCAGCACGATCATCGTTGACGATGAGTTGGCGGCTCCCCCTACGGCACGGAATTCAAATTTATTACCGGTAAAGGCAAACGGCGAAGTACGGTTCCGGTCGGTATTGTCACGCAATAGGGATGGAATCCGGTTGATACCTAATTTATAATAAACATTGTCACCTTTGTTCAGCGAAATCTCCGACTTCACTTCCAGATCCTCCAGTGCCTTGGTCAGTGATTCACCCAGGAAGACAGAAACAATGGCCGGAGGAGCTTCGTTGGCACCCAGGCGGTGTTCGTTACCGGCCGACGCGATGCTGGCGCGCAGCAGGTCGGCATTGTCATGAACGGCTTTGATCACATTCACCAGGAACGTGAGGAAGCGCAGGCTTTCTTTCGGCTTTGTGCTGGGGGCCAGCAGGTTTACACCGGTGTTGGTACCCATTGACCAGTTGTTGTGCTTACCGCTTCCGTTGATACCGGCAAAAGGCTTCTCATGGAACAGCACCTTAAAGTTATGCTTCTCGGCTACTTTCTCCATCAAATCCATCAACAGGGCATTGTGGTCGATCGCCAGGTTTACTTCTTCGAAGGTCGGGGCGACTTCGAACTGACCAGGGGCTACCTCATTGTGACGGGTGCGAACCGGGATTCCCAGTTTCATCGCTTCGAATTCAAAGTCGACCATGAAGGCATTCGCCCGTGGAGGGATAGTACCGAAATAATGGTCTTCCAACTGCTGACCACGGGCCGGGGAGTGACCAAAAACGGTACGGCCTGCCATCACCAGGTCCGGACGCGCATAGAACAGCGCTTTGTCGACCAGGAAGTACTCCTGCTCAGGGCCCAGCGTAGCGGTCACTTTGGTAACGTTACGGTCGAAATACTGGCAAACGGCCGTAGCGGCTTTATCCAGCGACAGCAGTGCCTTCAGCAACGGCGTCTTGTAATCAAGCGCTTCGCCGGTGTATGAAATAAATACCGAAGGAATACACAGGGTTTTTCCACCCGCACCATTGTCCATGAGGAAGGCTGGCGATGAGGGGTCCCAACCGGTATAGCCACGCGCTTCGAACGTATTGCGCAGACCACCGCTCGGGAACGAAGAAGCATCAGGCTCCTGCTGCACGAGGGCGCCCCCTTTAAATTTCTCAATGGCTTTGCCATCCATGGTAATGTCAAAGAACGCATCGTGCTTCTCCGCTGTTTCGCCGGTCAGTGGCTGAAACCAGTGCGTATAGTGGGTAGCTCCTTTCGAAACCGCCCAGGCTTTCATCGCATTCGCTACCTCATCGGCGATTTCGCGGTCGATTTTACCGCCCGTTTCTATAGCCTCAGTGATTTTCAGGTAAGCCTCCGGAGACAGAAGCGCCCGCATTACCTCATTATTAAAGGTGTTGGATCCGTAATAATCGCCTACTCGCTCGGCCGGAGGTGCTACGGGCAGTGCTTGCCGGCTTTGTGCAATTTCAAGTGCCTTGAAGCGTAAATTTGCCATTTGACTTAATTAGGTGGTTTTGGATGAAAAACATCCAAACTTACACATGTTTTGACCATCTTTCCAAGAAAAAGGCAAACTTTTAAACCGTTTTTTAAGAAAAATATTGGTTATGCGTTATTTATAACCTTTTTTCAAACTTATACGCACAGCTTAGAAAATCACTATTCCACCCGCAAATAGAACTCTTTTACAAAATAGTATAATGAAATACAGATTAACACCAGAAGGAAATTAGGCCTTATAACTGTTTCAAAGAACGAAACCCCTAGTTTATTCCCAAACTGCTGCTTTTATTATTAGCAAACTGGGCAAAAAGGCTTTATTTCCATAATTTTACATGATTTTCAGCCAATTCTGATAAAACTAGAACCCAGCCTTTTCTTTTTCTGTATCTATAAACAGGCTGATTACGCATTCATGAAAAAAGTTGCTTTTTATACCTTAGGTTGTAAACTGAACTTCTCCGAAAGTTCGACTCTTGCCCGAATGCTCGAGCAGCGGGGGTATGAACGGGTGGGGTTCAATCAGAAGCCCGATATCTTCATCATCAACACTTGCTCCGTTACCGATAATGCCGATAAAAAATGCCGGAAGATTGTTCGGGAGGCTCAGAAGATCAACCCCGATGGCTATGTGGCAATTCTCGGCTGCTATGCGCAGTTAAAGCCGCAGGAGATTGCCGGCATACCAGGTGTAGACGCTGTTTTGGGAGCTGCCGAGAAATTCCGCCTGGCCGATCTGATTGAAACCTTTGAAAAAGCACCGACTGGTCAGGGAAAAGTATATAACTCCTCAATTGAAGAAGTGGTTGATTACCACGCTTCCTGGTCGCTGAACGACCGTACCCGTACGTTTCTGAAAGTTCAGGACGGCTGCGACTATCCATGCTCCTATTGCACCATTCCCCTGGCCCGTGGCCGTAGCCGGAGCGATACGATTGCCAACGTGGTGAACGCAGCTCATGAGATAGCGGACCGGGGTGTTAAAGAAATTGTGCTTACCGGCGTAAATATTGGCGATTTCGGCCTGCAAAACGGCGAACGGCAGGAAACGTTTTTTGAACTGATTCAGGCGCTGGACGAAATTGAGGGCATTGAGCGCTTTCGAATCTCTTCTATTGAACCCAATCTGCTGACCAACGACATCATCAACTTTGTCGCGCAATCCAGGCGGTTTGTGCCGCACTTTCATGTGCCGCTGCAATCTGGCAGCAATAAGGTGCTGGGGCTGATGCGCCGTCGCTACCGGCGGGAGCTATACGCCGAGCGGGTAGCGGCTATTAAAGCATATATGCCCCAGGCCTGCATCGGCGTTGATGTGATTGTGGGGCACCCAGGGGAAACAGAAGAGGAATTTAAGGAAACGTACCGCTTTCTTAATGAAATGGATATTGCCTACCTGCATGTATTTACATACTCAGAACGGCCCAACACCCAGGCGCTTGTTATTAAGCCGGTAGTCCCGGCGCATAAACGCGCAGAGCGTTCAAAAATGCTGCATATTTTGTCGGATAAGAAACGACGCGCTTTTTACGAATCTCAGCTTGGCCGCGAAGCAACGGTGCTGTTTGAAGAAGATATAGACAACGGTCAGATGCAGGGCTTTACCGAGAACTATGTCCGGGTAACGGCACAGTATGACCCGTTGCTGATCAACGAAACCAAACAGGTCCGGTTAACCGGAATTAACGCCGACGGCCTGGTGGAAGTAGCCGAAACGGTACCAGACCTGGTCCATTTACAGACCTGACCAGGACAATAGCTTTTAACAAGAGAAGGCCCGGCGCAATCCGGGCCTTCTCTTGTTAAAAAATGAAGGTATCCGCTAAAAGCAGATACCTTCGACGAGTACAACAAAACCACAGTCGCACTGAATTGGCAGTCGTGTGCCGTGCAGCAAGGCCTGTGGCTTTGCCGTGTTATCTTAAGCGTCGATCAGGAATTCGTCGTGCTGGCTTACATCCAGACCTACTTTTTCATCTTCTTCCTTCACGCGCAGCGGCTCAATCGCGTTGGTTACTACCAGCAGCAGGTAAGACATTCCGAAGGCGAAAGCCGATACCAGTACCAGGGCCAGCATGTGCGTCAGGAACAGCTTGGTATCCCCGAAAGCCAGTCCTTCGTCGGCAACGGCTGAGTTTACACCTTTGCTGGCGAAAATACCCGTCATTACCATACCAACCATACCACCTACCCCGTGGCAGGGGAACACATCGAGCGTATCGTCCAGTGTAGACTTGGTACGCAGGTGAGCGACAAAGTTACTGATGATAGCCGCTACCGTACCAATAAAGATCGAAGTCGGCACCGTTACGAAACCAGCGGCCGGCGTAATGGCCACCAGACCAACTACCGCACCAATACAGAACCCTAGTGCTGAAACTTTCTTTCCTTTAGCGGAATCGAACAGCACCCAGGCCAGACCGGCGGCCGCAGCAGCCGTGTTAGTAGTAGCGAATGCCGAAGCTGCCAGCGGGGAAGCCCCTACCGCCGAACCGGCGTTGAATCCAAACCAGCCGAACCACAACAGACCCGTCCCGAGTAGTACGAATGGGATGTTGGCAGGCGGGAAGAACTCCGCACCAACGTGTGACTTCCGGCGCTTCAGATAAATGGCTCCGGCTAAAGCGGCCCAGCCGGCTGACATATGTACCACCGTACCACCGGCAAAGTCCAGTACACCTAACTTGAAGAGGAAACCTTCGGGATGCCAGGTCCAGTGCGCCAGCGGAGCGTAAACACAAATGCTGAACAGAATCATGAACAGAACGTAGGACCGGAAGTTGATCCGCTCGGCCATTGAACCGGTGATGAGCGCCGGGGTAATTACCGCAAATTTCAGCTGGAAGAAAGCAAATACCACCAGCGGTATGGTAGCGGCCAGTTCCCAAGGCTTGCCATCGAGTACACCGTTGAACATAAAGAACGTCATCGGGTTACCTACAAAACCACCGATAGATTCACCAAACGCCAGACTAAAGCCGACTACCACCCAAAGAACACTGATGACGCCCATGGCAATGAAGCTCTGGAGCATAGTCGAAATCACGTTCTTGTTGTTTACCATTCCGCCGTAGAAGTAAGCCAGACCAGGAGTCATGATTAGGACGAGTGCGGTAGCGACCAGCATCCAGGCAGTATCGCCGGTATCCAGCCCTTCGGTTACAATGGCCTTCGGAACGGCAGGCATCAGGATACCCAGTACGCTGAGGGCTAATAAAAGAATGAGCGGTAAGTAAGCAGGCTTTTTCATACGAAATTCAGGTTTTTGTTGTACTAGGAAGATATTTTAGGTAAGAAACTGATGTCGGAATTAGAACTTGTAGATCATGGCCATACCCAGCGTGGCCTGTGAACTTTTGGTGAACTCGCCATTGCTGTCTTCAAACTGTAGGTTCTTTTCGGCCCCAAGGGCGGTCGGTTTAGCGTAGCTATCAACCCGGAATTCAGGCTTCAGCAGCAGGTGTCCGTCGGCGGCTGTAATGTTGGCGGTGATAGTGACCGAATTCACGCTGGTGCCTTCTCCGAGGGAGTTCCGCAGGGCGCGGGCACCGTTCTTATTATTGAAGACTTCATAGCGGGCCCCTAACCCAAAATTATCAGTCAGCGTATAGTTTGAATAGAAGGCAACACCACCCCAGGTTTTGGTTTTACCAATGTCACCGCTACCCTGGAAATCGCCCTTCTGGCCACCGTAGGCAGCATTCAGCCCCAGAAAGAATTTGTCGGTGATCTGGTAGGTAGTGGTTAAATCCATTATTGCGTAGGTACCGGTTGAGTCTTTGCCGTTGGCTTTCGGATTGGCCTCGTTACTGATCATTCCATTTAGGTACAGGTTCCAGCCCGATGCGGGCGAGACAAAAAACTGACCGATCAGACCTTTCGAGCGATTGTTGTCATTCAGGTTATCGATGTTATTAACCACACCGAGCATCAGCGCGGTCCGGTCGCTGAACGCATACGTAGCCTTGGCACCAATATGGTAGAAAGGACCATTGTTGAACAGGTTAGACAGCGAATAATTGTAGTTAACCGGAGCATCGATGACTTCATAGCCGATGTGCGTACCAAACTGCCCGGCGGTTAGCGTGAGCTTGTCTGTAGCTCTCCAGTTAAAATAGGCTTGTTTGATAGCCAGCGCTGTCGAGTTGGATCCCAGCGGACCAACCAGGTTACCGTAATTACCTAAATCTGCGTTGGGACCGAAGGCAAGGTCAACCAATACATCTGATTTGGTTGTGCTGTAACCAATTCGGGTTTGCACCAAACCGAGGGAAAACTGCCCGGCGCGCTGGTCGAAGGCCCTGGCGTTACCAGCCGCGCCGAGGTTGGAGCGGGAAGCCGGCCGGTTGAAGTTGGCGAAGTAGTAGCTATCGATGTAACCGGAAAAAGTGAATTTCCCTTTACTCCCATCATCCTGCTTGGGTGCCGAAGTAGAATCTGTATCTTCAGCCTTTCCAATCGCGGCCAAAGCGATTAGAGATACAAGTAAAATTCCTTTTCTCATACGTTTAATTTGGTGGTTTTAAGTGATAGCAGATTTTTCTATGCCCTCACAAAGATTATAGGTAAATTTTATATTTACAATAAGGCAGTCTATTTGAAAAGCACTTTTCTCAATTTTTGCCTAATTTTGTTTAAAACGTCTTATTATTTTAACCTAAAATTCAATAATTTTTAAAAATTTCTTATAAATCCGTTCATTCTATAAGCAGACTATTGAATTTTCGTGAACACAAAAAACCCCGACCTAATTAGGTCGGGGCGCACTTTAAATGAAGCTTTATATGTTATTCCTCAGCGTGTAGCCAGGATTTCTTTGCCAGCAAGGTGTCTTCCTCCTCTACGTGCTCAGGATCAGGTACACAGCAGTCTACCGGACAAACGGCCGCGCACTGAGGCTCTTCGTGAAAACCCACACACTCGGTGCATTTATCGGATACTATATAATAGAATTCATTAGACACCGGTGCCTGTGGCGCTTTGCCGCTAACAACGGTACCATCGCCAAAATCAACTTCTTCCAGGCTGGTCCCTCCACCCCATGTCCACTCTACACCACCCTCATAAATAGCGGTGTTTGGGCACTCGGGTTCGCAGGCTCCGCAGTTGATGCACTCATCGGTGATCATTATTGCCATGAGTTGTACAAGTTTATAGCTGGAAATTATTTTTCACTTGATTACTGAACAACAAATATAATTATTTAAAGGTTGGGGGCAAACTAAAATTTATTTTTGTGGGTTGCTCTATCCGTAAGCCTTAAATTACATTTCATGCGGCAATCTGAACGACTGCAAACCTTTATCGAATTAGGTACTTTTTTACGCTCGGACTCAGCTCAGCCTGAACTCGAACAGGTCGTTCGGCAGGCCTTTCACCGGAATCCGTGGTTTACACCCGCTAACTCCCTGACTGCCTTACAAGCCATTGCAACCAATTATCTGAATGCTGAAGCACTGACCAATTGGGCGTCCAGCTATGCCATTGAGCCCGAATCGCCCAAAAAGGTAGGGGTTGTCATGGCCGGGAACATACCTGCAGTCGGTTTTCATGACCTGTTATGTGTCCTGATCAGTGGCCACCATCTGCTGGCGAAGTTAAGTAGCCAGGACTTTGTACTAATTCAATATTTAATACAAAAAATCACTGAAATAAATCCTGCCTTTGAGGAGGCTATCACCATTGCCGAGCGGCTGAATAGTGCGGATGCGTTCATCGCTACCGGCAGCGACAACACCGCCCGTTACTTCACCTATTATTTTGGCAGGAAACCCCATATTATCCGCCGGAACCGGACATCGGTGGGCATCCTGATGGGCGATGAGCGGGATGCGGACCTCCAGCAATTAGGTCAGGATATTCTGCAGTATTACGGACTTGGCTGCCGGAATGTTTCAACATTGCTCATTCCGGACAACTATCCAATAGCAACACTGATGCGCGCGCTTGAGCCGCTGGCGACTGAATATATCAATCAAAACAAATATGTTAATAACTATGACTATAATAAATCGATTTATCTGGTAAACCAGATTCCCCACTACGACAACGGTTTTCTGCTGTTGACAGAAAATGATAAACTAGTTTCCCCGATCTCAGTAGTCTACTACCAGACCTACCAGACCCTCAGCGAAGCGGATGCATTCATCAGGGAGAGATCAGAAAAAATACAGGTTGTTGCCGCAGCGGCTCAGGAGAACGGTCAGGGCTGGTATCCCGCTAGTGTAGCTTTCGGCCAGACTCAGCAACCGGGCTTGTCCGACTACGCCGATGGTGTCGATACCATGGCCTTTCTGTCGGCGCTGTGACTGACAAAAGTTAGCCGCCGGGCTGAAGCAGATCATTTTGGAATAGTACGATTTGCCGTTGTTTTGGGCTATAATTACAAGATACCAAAGCCCATGCAAACAATCCTGGTACCCACCGACCTGAGCGACCTCTCGCTGAACGCGCTGAAGATAGCAGCTGACATCTGTCGTACAAGACAGGCAAAAATCCTGCTGTTGCACGTTGTGCCTATGCACGCTACGGCCCTGACCTGCTCCGACATTTCGTTTCCCGTTGGAACGTATGACCTCCAGGCCCTTTTGCAGGAGAACATTACGACAGCCCTGGAGGAACTCCACCAGATTACCGCCCGGCCGGAGTATCAGGGAATTCCCATTGAAACCGCAGTATGCGATAATACCGACGGCCTGGCTGAATCAATCCTCAGCCGCCCGGCCGATCTGATTGTAATGGCCTCTAAGGGTACCTCCGATTTTGAGAAGTTCTGGGAAACCTCCAACACTGAAACGGTGGTTCGGTTTGCTACCTGTCCCGTACTGGTTATTAAAGACCCCATTCAGGATTTCAGGCCGGAAAAAATTCTGTATGCCGTTGATGTAGACGATCAGTTAAAGAAATGGCAGCGGTATCCATTCCAGTTGAACCAGGGCAGCGAAGATGTGGATGGGTACTTTCTGTACGTCTATACACCATCAGACAACCGGGATACCGAGGCCGTTCGGGGCTGGATAGAAGAACTGGCCCTTAGTAAGGGTATGGCGCATTACGATATAGCTATCCGCAGCGATAAAACAGCCGCCGAAGGCATTATCAGCTATGCCGAAGAAATTGAAGCCGATATTATCGTTTTGTTTACCCACGGCCGCAAAGGCGTAGAGCATCTCCTGCTGGGCAGCGTGGCCGCCGATGTATTGAATCATACCCAATCGCCAGTGCTGATCATGCGCCTGTAAAAAATCAATCTGAAGAAAGCTAGTAAGCAAAGCGGAGTGCCCCGGATGGCGCTCCGCTTTCTTTTTGGTCCTACCGACAGATCCCATTGCCACCGCTTCGTTACGTAAGGATCAATCAGGTACCCGAAAAAACCGGCCCTCTGGATGCGGGCCGGTTTCGACTCAGGTAACCTGAAAGAGGAAGGTTGAACACAGGTTACTGATAGCTATTAGTTGTTTTGCGGCAGTTTTGGTTTTTTCTGGTGCAACACAATCGGGTCTTCCGTGGCCGCCTGGTTCATAGTAACCTGAAAGGTACCGGGCCGGAAATTGTAGGCAATGTCACGGGTAATCTTTTTGCTCTGGCCAATGACCACCACTTTGTAATTACCAGCCGGCATCCCGTCCATCCGGAAGCGGTAAGCGTGCTCTTTTGCATTCGTATACTGATCGAAAAGCGTTTCTCCTTTCTCGTTGACAAGCCGGACTGTAAGCCGCTCTCGGTCCGGATTACTAAACACCAGGTATAAGCAGGACCCGTCTTTAGAACTGAACGTATTTGAATACAGGCCGGCAGGGCGCAGGGGTAACCCGGATTCCTGGTCCAGAAGAATAGCTCCGGCAGTTGGAGAGGCATTCTCCTTCCCGTTATTGACATCCTGAGCCAAAGCAGAGGGCGAAAGCAGCATAAATGGCAAACCAAGCAATAGCAAAGCCAGAATGGCCCATGAGTTTACCAGCATTGTGCGCCCATTGCGGCTGGTCTGGCAGATCGTTGATGTAACCCGTGATTGACGGGCTAAACGGAGGTTAAAAAGAGGTGTCATAATTGATAGGAATTTGTGTGGTTATGTCTGCTTTGTCGTGGGGACTAACCGTTCAGGAAACAGCTTTTCGAAAAAATTTGCATCCTATGAAGTTTTTGCGAACTTACTTCAATAGAGAGAAGCAGCTATGGGTGTATTTTCCAGGCGTTTAACGGATAATGACATTATTGAAGGGATAAAAGCAGGTGGTTCCCGACGCAGGCACAGCGAAACCGCTTTGTACGAACGCTACGCGTATCTGGTCCACGACGGCAGTCGTAAACACAAGCTCTCCCAAGAAGACTGCGCCAGCGGATATTCAGATACCGTTTTATCGGTTATCGATCATATCATCACGGGCCGCTTTGAAGGTCGTTCCAGCCTGAAAACCTATGTGTACCAGATTTTTACCAATAAATGTGTTGACCTCCTCCGAAAAAATGCGACTAATCGAAGTAGCATCCACAACACACTTTCGCTGGACGATGCCATCCTGCAGGTACCCGATCAAGCCCGACCCGCCATTCAACGACTGATGGACCAGTATGACTCCGATTTACTACAGCAACGAATTCGTTTGCTGAGTGACAAATGCCGTGAGATGCTGGTGGCGTGGGCCGACGGGTATACTGATGAGGATATAGCCAAAACCCTGGGCTATAATTCTTCGGATGTAGCCAAGACCAGCCGACTGCGTTGCCTGGAGCGATTACGCGACTTTTATCGAGGAAAGAAATCATGAACAAACTGGAAAGAATAGACGACTATTTCAACGGCCGCCTAACCGCCGACGAAAAACAAGGATTTGAGTCGTCCCTGCAAACCGATCCTGACCTGGCCGATGCCGTTGCCTTTTACCTGATGGCCCGGCAAGCGGCTAAAGCCGAAAGTCGGGAGCAACGGCTTACCCAATGGAATGACCGGCGACAAACGGTACCAGCCCGACGAATAAGCCTGTGGCCTTACACTACCGCAGCGGCCGCCTGCCTCCTCCTGCTCTTAGGCTTAGGGTGGTACTTCTTTACGGGACAAAATCAGCCACCCACGGCTACCGAGCTGGCCGATACCTATATTACCCAAAAATATAATCAGCTTCCGGCATCCATGAGCGGCTCCGCCGATAGCCTTGCACTGGGGGTAAATGCCTACCGAAAGCAACAATACACCAAGGCAGATTCCATTTTCTCGGCTTTACTCGAAAGCAAACCAGATTATTCGGACGCATTAAAATACGCTGGTATTGTTTCCCTGCGTACGGGAAATTACGACAAGGCTATTACGCACTTTAACCGGCTTAATCAGCAAACCGAGTTACTAGACACCTCAGGTTTGATCCTGGAAGCACTGGCCTATATAAAGCGGGGACAACCGATGGATAAAAACCAGGCAAAAAAATTGCTACAGACGGTGATAGACAAGAACTTAGAAGGTAAACAGGAGGCTGTTGAGTTACTAAAACACCTTTAACAAGCCGTATTATGGATCTGATTCGAAAATTACTGTACTTGTTATTAACCCTCTTTAAAACCTTACTCAAACTCTTTATGAACGCGAACGACAAGTATCAGAGAAACGAGGGGGACCTGGTAGAACTGCCCCCTCATATTGAAGAGAGAGACAAAATTGTCCGGTATCCCCGAGATCCCACCCGGCTGGTGTATAAAAATCAGTTGATCGTCCGCTTTGCGGCAGAAAATGATGTCGCAAGAGGTTTGAAAGATATTTTCTTCCTAACTGGAGAAGACGCCAACGGCCGGGCAGTAAGGCACCAGGTCCGCGTCTTAGAAAGATGTCATTGTAATAAAAATCTCTTGTTGGTTGAAGGGATCGATACTGAAAACGTACACCTCCTTTCCGAGAAATTAGCCGCTCAACTTGGTGAGGAAGTTGCGCCAATACAGATAGAAGAATTTAACGCTAACGATATTGAGTACAGTCCTGATCGGGATGTTCCGCCACCAAACCCTAACCCTGCGCTTGCAGGAGCACCAGAAGGTCCAGGTGCGCCTGATCCTCCCCAGGAACACAATATTGACGACCTGATGCGCCCATTAGAAGGCAAATCGTACCCAAACGGCAAGCGGAAAGTGGTTGCCATTATGGACACCGGAATCCACCTTGGCTATCCGAATACAGCGAATCTCCCCAACTTAATCAATCAAGACGTTCCGTTTTGTAATACGGATCAAATCGACGTTATCGGGTGGGATTTCGTTAACGACCAGCCTGATCCCTTTGACGATAATTTAAACCGGCACGGAAGCCGAATTGCCGCTATAATTAATAGAATAGCACCCGATATGGTGCAATTTCTTCATCTTAAGGTATTTAAGGCGAATGGTATAGGGAACTTATTTGATTTATGCTGTGGCTTCGAATATATTCTCAGAAAAAGGACGGCAGTGGAGATCATCAACGCAAGCTGGGGTTTCTACAGGAAAGGCAAAAGTCCCCTTTTTACGTTCTATATGAATGAATTAATAGGGAAGGGGATCTGGTTTATCAATGCTGCAGGCAATGAAGGGGACCGGTATAAAAATCGGTTCATTGAATTAAAAGACCCGGATTTACGCTGGCCAGCCTGTTACAGTAAAGACTTGGAAACGCTGGTAACGGTAACTACGGTCCGAAACAATCAGGCTAGAAAGGAGGTAGCCGAAAACTACTCCAGTTCTTTTGTTGATGTGGGTATCGGCGCGGGCCCTGACGCGGCATTTGAAGAACCCTTAATTAATGATGCAAAACTCCCATCGGTTAAGGGCTCTTCTTATGCTACCGCTTTTGTCAGTGGGCTTATAGCCCGATACTTATTTGAACATGGGCTGGCCCCTAAAGACGTAGTTTTAGAGGGAATTGGTGCGCAACGCAAAAACGATCTCCAGAACCATATTCGTGAGGGTTTCTATATTGAGCAGGAAGATGGACACCCTCAAGGTCCAGTATGATACGGCTACTATTAATATTGATCCTCAGCGGCCATTCTGCCGGATACCTATGGGCGCAATGCCCATCGGTGCGGCAGGACTGGCAGCGATTGCAAAAACACTCAGCACAAGTAGCCGACCAAAAACTGGTAGCCTCTGGCACTCAGCTTTATCAACGCTGGATTACATGTCAGGAAAAAAAAGATACCTCCTATATCAAGTTATTGCACTGGTTAGGACAGTATCATTATAGCAAACGCGAGTTTAGCGAAGCTGTCAACTGGTACAGTAAGGCGCTGAAGGAGTCGAGGCAAGGTCCTATCCCTGCGTATCTATTGGCCCAATCTATGTTTATGCTGGGATCTTCCCAAATGTTCAATGGCGAAGCAGATCCCGCTATCAGTACCTTGTCTCAGATAATTTCCCTGGCACCAGCAAATGCTGGTGTTCACCTAAGTGCTTATGCTTATCTGGCCTGGCTTTATTATGTCAAAGGTGACTATAATAAGACAATCGAACTCAGCGATAAGGGTCTCCAACTGGTTGCCCACCTAAAAGCCCCCGAAAAGGCGGCCATGTTATTACGCGAAAAAGCAAATGCACTGCTTGCGTTAAGAAAGTTTAAAGAGGCCGGCATTACCATCAAGGAGGCTATAACCCATTCCAATACCTCGGGCGACCATCTTCAACTAAGCAAATATTACCTGCTGTTGGGTGACGTTGAAGCTACGCTGGCGAACGCACCGGCAACCCTGGCCGCTTACCAGAAAGCATTAAAATACTGCCGGGGGGATGCCAGTCTAGAAGCAACTATCCTGACAAACATCGGCTTTTTTTATTACGAGAATGAAGAATACCCAAAAGCCATAGCTTATAATCAACATGCCCTTGCCCTTCAGACAAACCCCTACAGTCGGGCGCAGTTGTTTGATAACCTCGGTGCCTGCTGGTGGAAGGTCGGCAAATTTGATCAGGCAATCTCCGACTACCAGCGGGGTTTGCAAAGTCTACCAATTGGGTTCACCGGAAAATCGATGCTGGATAACCCCCCGCCCAAATCAATCCGACAGGTTCTTCGCAGGCAGGTATTGCTTACGCTAATCCTGGATAAGGCAGAAACCTGGCTGGACTATTACAAAACATCAGAAAACAAACACCATCTGGAGCAGGCCCTTAACACCTATAAGCTCGCTTCGGAAATGGTTGACCTGATGCGATGGGATCATACCGATGATCAGGTTAAATTATTCTGGCGGAAGAAAACGCGCAAGCTGTATCAACAAGCCATTGAAACCTCTTATTTGCTGGGCGATGCAAAGCAGGCCTTTTATTTCTTTGAGAAAAGCAAAGCGGTAATGCTGGCCGACAAACTAAACGAATTGGGTGCCCGGCAGCGGCTATCGGAGTCGCAACAACGTGCGGAGAAAGGTATTCAGGAACGTATTGGCAATTTGCAGAAAGAACTGGCCCAACAACGAACCGGTCAGGCAGGCTATCAGCCTATTCAGCAGCAACTTGAACGCGAACAACTCAACCTAACGACTTTTCGAAAAGGTCTGGAAAATACCAATCCGGCGTACTACCAGTACAAATACGATAACTCGGTGCCTACCCTGGACACCTTACAAAAATGGCTACGTCGGCACTCGGCTAGTTTTGTCTCTTATTTCGTCGACATAACTAATTTGTATATACTGGCAGTCACTGCTGATACGGCACAGTTGTTCAGGAAACCTGTTCATCAATACCAGGTAGCGCTGGCAGCACTCACCCCCCTCTTAACTAAATCCGCTCCTACCAAACAGGATTACCGGAACGTCCTCCTCTACGGCAATCAGCTTTATCAGGAGTTGGTCGACCCGTTGCATCTATCCACCAAAAGCGTCATTGTGTCGACCGACGGCTTTTTACAGCCATTGGAATTATTAAGTCGGTCTGCCACTCAGGAAGACTTTCTGGTCCGCCACTATGCGTTTAGTTACGCCTACTCAGCCAATCTGCTTTTAAAGAAGTCAGACAGGCAGGTTTCAGCGCGAAAAGATTTTTTGGGACTGGCACCCGTACGCTACCACAGCGCACTTAATCAGGTAACCCTGGCCGGATCGGATGATACGCTGAAGGCCATTAGCCGCCTGTTCAATTCGGCAACGGTCCTTACGGGCCCCGAAGCGATTAAGTCAAATTTCCTGAAGGAGTTCAGCGGTTACCAGGTTATTCAGTTTCTGACGCATGCCGATGCCGATAGTCTGGGTCGTGAGCCGGTCCTTTACTTTGCCGACGCGGCATTACCATTATCTCAACTACAGCGAACGGATTCGCTGAACGCCGAACTTGTGGTCTTATCAGCCTGCAAAACAGGCATTGGCGCCAATCAGGAAGGCGAAGGCGTTTTCAGCCTGGCCCGCGGCTTCGCCATGCTGGGAATTCCGAGTATCGTGACAACGCTGTGGAGTGTACAGGATAATGCTACCTACCGAATTACTCATCTATTTCACAAATACCTGGTCGATGGCCTCCCAAAGGACAAAGCTTTGCAGCAGGCTAAACTAGATTATCTGAACTCGGCCAGTCCGGAAGAAGCGTATCCAACGCTATGGGCAGCCTATATTTTATTGGGCGATACCGATCCACTAATTTTATCAGATTCAGGGAGTTCCTGGATCACGGTTGCGTTTGTATTCGTTATTTTTTCAAGTCTGGCCGGGTTTATCTTCTGGCGTAGAGGCCGGCGTTCACAATCAGAAAAGGCCAGCGTAAAACAAACGCTGGCAGCAACCCTGGTGGCGTTAGTCAGGTTTACAGGCTTTTGAGTTAACCACTCATCTACGCCGAACATTGGCCGAAGCCGGGGTCAGTAAAGGCGTATTCGGGTCAATAACCGTATGCCCTCCATAACCTGGTACCATCAATTCAGGGTCAAGAACCGCCCCTCCCCCGTACGTTTTGGCATCACCGCCGGCCGGTAACGTAAACTCAATCAGATGCGCGGTAGGACCGGTCAGCGTCACCTCAAAAATAGCTCCGCCAAGGCCACCATCCGGCAGCCGTATTTTGTCCGTACGGCTCTGAGTGGTCGCCTGCGGAAACGAACCCACAATGACGACCCAGGTCTTTCCATTGCTGGTCCAATGGCGTAAGCTGTAGGCCGGACGGGGCGGGTGATTTACCCCAGAGGACCGGTTGTAAGCCTGAACCCCGTCATAAGCCTCCCATTTTGATTTACCCTGCTCCAGTACCTCCGGGTCCTCTACTAACGTCGAATTGTCGATGAACTGCTCCAGGTGCTGCATATCTTCCCTGGCCTGCAGTCGGGCATCTACCCAGTGCAGATGCTGGTTATAGGGAGAATAACTGCCGTTCAACGCAACTGTATGGGGGGCATTAAAGAAGTAATTGCCGCCGTATTTGTTCAGGAATCGATGCCAGATGCCCACTGAATACTGGTAGTCCGGAGACAAGGCCAGTTTTGGCCGATCCTGTCCGGCCGGGAGCACAATATCGGCGTAGGGCAACCGGCCATTCGCAACCCGGATAAACGAACGGTTTGGTCCAACAATCGCTACCGACTCGTTACCCTCAGCCTGCATTTCGGCCATGTGAACAATGGGTATGTTGGGGTTTAAGCCGTTGGCCCGCATTACTTTACGAATCAGTTGCCACCGGGCTTTTATGTAAGCCCCCGTATGAGCTGGCAGTATTTTAGACCACAGATACATATTGGTCTGGGTACCGGGCTTTTTATGAACGAAAATATCATTGTAGTCCGACTCCAGCATATCCACCGTTTGCGGGTAATCATAATCCCAATGCACATCTTCCCCACTGAACAGATTTTCTCCTTTCGGTATCGTTACGGTTATTGGCTTTCCGTGCGCTGTGAAGGTCAGTTTATCGTCATTCCGGCCTGTCCAGTTACGGATATTACTCCGGGCATCGGTGAAGGGAATCGTCATGTTTGCGGCCATTCGTCCATCCGGTACTCCCTGGAAAATGGCTGTTCCAACGCTATACTTCATGCCCGGCACTACGCCTTTAATAATTTCCCGCAAAAGAATACTCCGGTTGATCCAGCGCTGGTGGATCTCCGGTAGTTCCAGGCCGGCATCACGCAACTGCTGAAACGTTCTTGTTTTGCCGTCAATTTCGCACCGGGTCGTCTGGTTGCGGATGGCGTTCCAGGTATTAGCCGGCATACCTGTCCAGGCCCAGATGTTAGTAAATTCAATATCCGGAATCACCATGGATGCCCTGGGGTCGACCTTGCTGAACTCCCAGAGCCGCTGACCAATTACGTCAATAGGATGGTAAAAGAATGCCCAGCCTCGTAAATCATCCGGAATTACCCCCTGCTCAACTAAGTAATAAGTAATCTCACCGGTTTTTGTGCGGCCAGCGTCTACATCAGCCAGCACCATCGTTATGTCAAATTTATTGTACCCCTGTTTTTTCCAGTCATCAATGCTTACGCCCGGAATACCGAAGGGAATATAGAAGGAGTAATTCGGGGAATAATAGCTGTTTTCCGGCAGTTGGTTTCTGCCAATTTTCCCCTTCCGGTCGGTCATCCGGCGCGTCAGAATACGGGTATAGCCTATCTGCCCCTTCCCGGACAGTGGTCCTTCCGATTCGGGAATGGCGACGGCCGTTCTGGCCTGAGCAGGCCGGGTTTGCACCGATTGTTTAGCCGCTGTATCGTTGGTTCGTTTTGGGCTGTCGGTCCTGCAAGCTATTAATGACAATAAGATCGCTACTGACAGGTTTACAAAGTTGAGCATATATGGTTTATGGTATTTATTTCGGGACCTCAAAAGCCCAGCGTAGAAAATCCGGCATTACCTGTGACCACGTTTCCTGGTTGTGGTGTCCACCCTTTACCTCCACGTAACGAATTTGCCGGCCCCACCGGTATCCCTTCCGCTCCAGTTCGGCAATCAGGTCAAGAGTATCATCGATTGAATCAATGACGCCATCGTTGTCGCGGTCGCTGGTTTCGTCCAGGGTTCCGGTCTGCAGCCAGAACTGAAGCCGCTTGTCGGCTTTTCCCGTCCGCACCAGCCCGTGTATAATCCGGTCGGCATCGGTATAACCGTCATCAAGGCCTTTTTTGCGCCACCAGAACGACCCGGAAAATACGCCGGCTTTACTAAAACGATCGGGATGGTGCCAGGCCAGATCGAAGGCAGAGAGCCCGCCCAGCGAAAACCCGGCAAAGACCGCCTTGGCCGGATCGGTGGTTACCCGGTAGTGTTTTCGGATATAAGGCAGCAGTTCGGTCAGCACAAAATCGGTGTATTGACCGGCTTTGCTGCCCCGGTGCATGTAATCTGCCTGGGAGGCCGTGCCGTACTCCTGAATCCGGTCGCCGGCGTGAATGGCTACCAGCACAAACGGTGGCAGAGCGCTTTGCTGGTACAGCGAATCCAGCACTTCAGTCATCCGCAGCCGGGGCAGATCCTGACCATCGTTGAGGTAAAGAACCGGCAGATCACCCTTAAATGTTTCGTAATCGGGCGGCAGAATTATGTCTAAGGTAACGGGTCGATTCAGCGGAACAGAGACGAGAGACGTATCACGAACAACCGTTACGGATGCCCTGGAGGTGGGTACTGAAGAAGAAGCAGGCCTGGCCGCTGGGGTGTTCATTAGATAAAAAAACAAGAGAAATAAATGAAACATGCCGGTGTATGTGGTAGCCAAAGTTAAAGTTTGCCGCCTATATCCCGGTGTACTTTTCTATTTTTTCGTAATTTTCACCCCAGTTAGTCAACAGTTTTTACCTAAACTTTATCGTTTTGCACGAAGAATACCGTCGATTTTACTCCCATCATCTCGGCCGCGACATCGAAATGCTGGTGTACGGCAACTGGGGCTACCCCATTCTGCTGTTCCCAACCACGATGGGTCGCTACTATGAGTACAAGAATTTCAACTTCATTGAAAGTGTCCGCTGGTTTGTTGAAACCGGCAAAGTAAAACTATACTGTGTTGATAGCATCGACCGGGATAGCTGGTACGCCAAACACCTCCACCCATCCATCCGGATTCACAACCACACGGTATATGACCGGTTTCTGTGCGAAGAACTGGTTCCGTCTATTCAGCATGAGTGCCATGTCGGTAAAATCGGCGTGGGCGGGTGCAGCTTTGGTGGCTTTCAGGCGCTGAACTTTGCCTTCCGCCACCCCGACCAGGTGGCGTATCTGTTTTCAATGGGCGCGGCCTTTGACATCCGCTCGTTTATGAATGGGTACTATGACGAAAACGTTTACTTCAACAACCCACCTGATTATATACCAAATGCCCATAACGATCACTTTTACCAAATGAAGATTGTGCTGGGTACGTCGGCGTATGATTTCTGCCGGCCGGAAAACCACCGGATGTCAGATATCCTGAACCAAAAGGGCATTCCGCACTGGCTGGATGTGCGGCCGTGGGGCGAACACGACTGGCCCGTCTGGCGCGAAATGTTTCCGCATTACCTGTCTTTGATTGAATAACTATCCGCCGGAATGAATCAGATAACTACCTATACAGCTGCCGACAGTAACCTCCCCGCTGCCCTTACGTGGCTGCGTGCCCGCCTGAGCGATGTCCCTGAACGGCTGAGCCGCTTTTCCGACGAGGAATTGACGCTAAAACTAGCCGGCAAATGGTCGAAAAAAGAAGCGTTAGGTCATCTGATTGATTCGGCGGTAAACAACCTCAAGCGAATCACCGAAGTCCCGTTTTCCCAACAACCGTATCCTATTCTACGTTATGACCAGGATAATCTGGTCCTGGTAAATCAGTACCAGCAGCTTCCACTGGCTCACCTGCTTATACTGTGGCAAGCGCTAAACACGCAGATTTTATATGTTGTCGGGCAGTTACCGGAACAAGCTTTGCAGAATTCAATACTTTTGGGCAACGGTACTACCTCAACCCTGTCCTGGCTGATTGAGGACTATATTGCCCATATGGAACATCATCTCAAAACGTTGCTTTGAATCACTTCACCCTATGAAAAAAATCGGAATCCTTTTCGGACAGGAAAACACCTTTCCCCAGGCCTTTATCGACCGCATCAACGAGAAAAAGCAGAGCGATATCGTCGCTGAATTCGTCAGCATCCCGCAGGTAGAGCAGGCTGTGGCGACCGACTACGCCGTTATCATCGACCGTATTTCGCAGGATGTTCCCTTCTACCGGGCTTATCTGAAAAATGCCGCCATAACTGGTACAGCCGTCATCAACAACCCATTCTGGTGGAGCGCCGACGAAAAATTTTTCAATAATGCCGTAGCGGTTCAGGTAGGCGTGCCGGTGCCGAAAACCGTACTGCTGCCTTCGAAAGACCGGCCGGACGATACCAACGAGAAGTCGTTCCGAAACCTGCAGATGATGAACTGGGATGCCATTTTCCAGCACATCGGCTTTCCGGCATTCATGAAACCCCACGCGGGCGGAGGCTGGAAACACGTGTATAAACTGAACAACGCTGAAGAATTTTTCCGAGCCTACGACGAGACTAATCAATTGGTCATGCTGTATCAGGAAGCTATTGAGTTCGACGATTACTTCCGTTGCTACTGCATCGGCGGTAAAGACGTACGGATTATGCCCTACGAACCGCGCAACCCCCACCACCTGCGCTACGCAACCGAGCCGAAAACCACCGGCCCGGCCGGCAAAAAGCTGATGGCGACGGTAACGGATTACGTCCTGAAACTGAACATGGCACTTGGCTACGACTTCAACACCGTGGAGTTTGCCGTTCGCGACGGTATCCCGTACGCCATTGACTTCGGTAACCCGGCTCCGGATGCGGACATATACTCGGTAGGCCAGGAGAATTTCGACTGGGTTGTGGAGACGGCCGCCAATTACGCCATCGAACGCGCCAGAGCGCATAAACCAGGCCAGAGCAACCTCACCTGGGGCACATTCATACGGAACTCGACCCAGGGACAGGGCTTAACAACTGCCTCGGCACCTGCCCCTACGGCTCAGCCCGAAACAGCCCCCGAAGCGGCTAAGCCCAAAGGAAAAAAGAAGACATCTGCCTCTTAACCGCTGCATATATGCCTGTTTTCACGTTAGGAATTGAAGAGGAGTTTCAGACAATCGATCCGGAAACGCGCGAATTGCGTTCCCACATGTCGAAAATTGTAGAGGGTGGCGAAATAATTCTCCAGGAGCGGGTTAAAGCGGAGATGCACCAGGCGGTGGTTGAAGTGGGCACCAATATCTGTAAAAATATTCAGGAGGCCCGGCAGGAAGTAACCTACCTCCGGAAGATGATTCTGGATCTGGCCGATAACCAGAACCTTAAGCTGGCGGCCGCCGGCACCCACCCAATCTCGGACTGGCAGGCGCAGCTCATCACCCCAAACGAGCGGTATGATAAGCTGATCGACGAGATGCGTGATGTAGCCCGTTCAAACCTGATTTTCGGTCTGCACGTACATGTCGGTATCGAAAGCCGGAACGAGGGCGTGCAGATCATGAATGCCGTGCGGTATTTCCTGCCGCATATCTACGCCTTATCGACTAACTCGCCGTTCTGGTGCGGGCGTAATACGGGATTTAAGTCGTACCGCTCCAAAGTATTCGACAAATTCCCGAGAACAGGTATCCCCGACTTTTTCTCATCGGCAGCGGAGTATGATGAGTATATCAACCTGCTGGTGAAGACGGGTTGTATCGACAACGGCAAGAAAATCTGGTGGGACATCCGCCTGCATCCGTTCTTCGACACCATCGAGTTCCGGATCTGCGATGTGCCGATGCGGGTGGACGAAACCATTTGCCTGGCCGCGCTGATGCAGGCCCTGGTGGCTAAGATTCACAAACTGCACCGTCAGAACCTGAACTTCAGGCCCTACCGCCGGATTCTGATCAACGAAAACAAGTGGCGGGCAGCCCGCTACGGTATCGAAGCCAAGCTGATCGATTTCGGTAAACAGCAGGAAGTACCGTACCACCACCTGGCGCAGGAGCTGCTCGATTTTGTGGATGATGTGGTCGATGACCTCGGCAGTCGCCATGAAGTTGAGTACCTGAACAACATACTGGAGATGGGAACCGGTGCCGACCGGCAATTAAGTGTGTACAATCAAACGCAGGATCTGACCAAGGTAGTGGACTATATTGTCCAGGAAACTTCTTTCGGACTGAGGTAGTTATTTTAGCATGAAGCCAATAAAAATTGCCGTTCTGGACATGTACAACAACGTACCCAACGAGGGGATGCGCTGTATTCTGCAACTGATCCGGAGGGTAGAAGGAAAAGGCCATTACAACCTGACCTTCCACGTCTTTAACGTTCGGGCCAACAACGAGTTGCCCAATCTGGATTACGACATCTTTATCTCGACCGGCGGGCCGGGTAGTCCGCTGCCGTCCGATGAACCCTGGGAAACCCGGTACTTCGATTTGATCGACCGGCTTTTTCAGCATAACCGCTGCCACGAGCATAAGAAGTATCTCTTTCTGATCTGCCACTCGTTTCAACTGGTTGCGCGGCATCTGGGAATCGGTACCGTCAGTAAACGAAAATCTACTTCCTTTGGTATTTTTCCGATGCACAAGACCGACGAGGGTAACTCGGAATCGTATTTTCGGGCTTTGCCGGAACCATTCTACGCGGTGGACTCGCGGGATTACCAATTGACGGAGCCGAACTTTGACAGGATTGAAGAAATCGGGGCAAAAGTATTGTGTCTGGAGAAAATCCGCCCGCATGTCAACCTGGAACGGGCGGTGATGGCCATTCGCTTCTCCGACGAAATCTTTGGTACGCAGTTTCACCCGGAGGCCGACGGCGAGGGTATGCTGCGGTACTTCATGACCGACGAGAAGAAGAACCAGATCATTGAGAACTACAGCGAAGAAAAGTACTACGATATGGTGCATTCGCTGCAGGACCCGAACAAGATCGAGCTGACGGAGTCGGTGATCCTGCCGTCGTTTCTGCGGCACGCGCTGGATGCACTGGCGGCCCATCCGGAGGAGACCCGAGTCACCCGGTTCGAGCCTATTATCAATCTGGAAGACAAGCGGCACTCTGCCTGATAACCTTATTTGACAATCGCTGGAAACTCATGATTGCATCTGTTCGAGACGACTACAATCAAGCCTTTAGCCCGGAGCAATACCGGGCTTTTTTAGACGCTGTTCATGCTGACCTGCCGGGCCTGCTGGACTTCCGTGTGGCTGAGACACCGGTATTTGTTCCAGCTTTTTTCAAAGAGAAGCTGATTGCTGCCTGCGATGATATTGTGGCAGTCCTGACGCGGGAAGATTACAAAGAACTGACGGACCGGGCCATTCCTTCCCATCAGTTTGTCCCTAACGAAGACGAGCATCCGGCATTTCTGGCGATTGACTTTGCCGTCTGCCGCGACGAACAAGGCGAGCTTACCCCTCTGTTGATTGAGCTGCAAGGCTTCCCCTCGCTGTTTGGGTTTCAACCCTATATTTCGGAGATGTACCGGACGTTCTTCCCGATTCCGGAGAACTTCTCACACTTGTTCAATGTCGACAGCAACCAAACGTACCTGGAGCATTTGCGCCGGCGGATCGTTGGCCTTTGCGACCCGGAAGAAGTAATTCTGCTGGAGATCTATCCGGAGAAGCAAAAAACCCGGATCGATTTTGAGTTGACGAAACGCTATCTGGGTGTAGAGCCGGTATGCCTCACCAAAATCCGGAAAAACGGCCGGCAGCTTTATTACGAAAAAAACGGCCGGCAGATCCACATCAAAAAGATTTACAACCGGCTGATCTTTGATGAACTGGAGCAAATGCCGGATCTGCAGACGGAGTTCAAACTAACCGATGATGTGGAGGTGGAATGGATCGGGCACCCGAACTGGTTTTTCCGCGTTAGTAAATTTACACTGCCTCTGCTGAACAGTCCGTATGTGCCGGCCAGTTACTACCTGCACACGCTGCCACAGTACCCGGAAGACCTGAGCCAGTATGTGCTCAAGCCGTTGTATTCGTTTGCCGGCAGTGGCGTGAAACTCAACATCACCCCCTCCGATCTGGATGCCATTCCCGAAGCCGAACGACCCAACTACCTGTTGCAACGGAAGGTACAGTACGAACCCGTAGTTCTGGCAGCCGACGGCAGCCTCATCAAGTGTGAAATCCGCCTGCTGTTTATCTGGCACAAACGCGAACCCAGACCGCTGCTGCTAACCAACCTCAGCCGCCTGAGCCGGGGCGAAATGATCGGTGTCCGCTTTAACAAGGATTTCGACTGGGTTGGCGGCTCTATCTGCTATTTTGAACCGTAGTAGTGATGGGAACGGCTTTCCCTTTTCGGAATTCGCCTACCGATTCTGCTGTACCCAACGAAAACAGGTCGAAGTTCCAACCGGCCTTTTTACGAAAGCAAAATAGCGCGAAAAAAGTATTTTCCCCTGACAATTTACAGTGACCTGCGCCACAAACTTCGGAGCGTTGCCCATTGCGGTTTCGGGCACAACAATGCGGTCGCTGGAGGCATTAGCCCAACTGTTGGCGGTGGTAGATACATTGTTGGAAAGGGTATCCTGCTGCGGGTAAACATAATATATGAATTGGGTTTGATCACTGGCTACATAATTGGCAGACTGTAGCAGAACTCCCGGATAGTTGGTTTCGCAGGTGGCCTGAGCAGTAAGCAACGCAGGCGGCCGACACTCCGCTTCAACCGAATTATCGGTTGATTTTTTACAGTTCAATAAGCCGGTTAATAATACTACAAGGATGAGGTGCGCTCTGAACATACGTTTGTGAATTAGCCGGAGTGATTTGCCGTAATTTATAGATTTATTTTTGTCGATGGAACATATTACTCAACGTCAACTCTTTTTCCAGCACGTGGCTCAAACGTCCGATTTTCCACTGGCGCTGGAGATCGAACGTGCCGAAGGCGTTTATCTGTACGGCACTGGCGGACAGCAGTATATCGATTTAATTTCGGGCATTGGCGTCAGCAACGTTGGTCACCGGCATCTAAATGTCCTAGGGGCTATTCAGGAGCAGTTAGAGAAATACATGCACTTGATGGTATACGGCGAGTTTGTCCAGAGCCCGCAAGTGCAACTGGCCCACGCCCTGGCTCAGACCCTGCCGCCTTCCCTATCCAACGTTTATTTTTCAAATTCCGGGACAGAAGCCATTGAAGGGGCCATGAAACTGGCCAAACGCTATACCGGTCGGAACGAGCTGATTTCCTGCTTCAATGCCTACCATGGCTCTACCCAGGGGGCGTTATCACTGGGTAGCAGCGAAGACTTTAAGCGAAACTACCGCCCGCTCCTGCCTGGTATTCGGCACATTCGCCATGGCTACGTGGAAGACCTCGAACACATCACCTGCCGTACGGCCGCCGTCGTTATGGAAGTTATTCAGGGTGAAGCGGGTGTTCGGGTACCGGATGCCGCTTACCTGCAAGCCGTGCGTGAGCGGTGTTCCGATGTGGGCGCTTTACTGATTTTTGATGAAATACAAACCGGCTTCGGGCGTACCGGTACCTTCTGGGCGTTTGAGGCCTTTGGAATAGAACCGGATGTGGTAGTCTGCGCTAAAGGGATGGGGGGTGGAATGCCGATTGGTGCGTTTGTCAGTTCGCCTGAGCTAATGGCGGTGTTCAGGAACAACCCAATTCTGGGTCACATTACCACCTTCGGTGGACATCCGGTCAGTTGTGCCGCGTCGCTGGCTACGCTGCAGACTATCCTGGACAACAAACTACATGAAGCTACCGAAGCCAAAGGGCAATTGTTCCGTCAACTACTGGTTCACCCGGCTATTAAAGAAGTACGAGGCAAGGGCCTGATGCTGGCGGCTGAATTCGAGTCATTTGAAATCCTTAAGCCCATCATTGACCGGGCTATCGAACGGGGGCAGACCGGCTGTGGCGTCATTACCGACTGGTTTCTCTTCTGCAACAACTCCATGCGTATAGCCCCGCCCTTAATTATTACCGAAACAGAGATACGACGGGCCTGTGCGATAGTTCTGGAAGCCATTAATGCCTAATCAGGGGTATCCTGGTCATCGTTGTCTGTCCCCCTTGTACTGATTGGTCAGTCTGGATCGGTTAACGTTAGGCAGGATATACCAAAAAGAAGAAGCCGGGCTTAGGTCCCGGCTTCTTCTATGAAAAGGCAGACCCAACGCCCTTATTCCGGCATCAGATTGACCAGCACTACGTGAAGTGCGTTCCCAACGAGAGGAATGGTGATGTTTCTGCCCGGCGTAATTTCAACCGTTATTTTTTGCTCTGCATTCGGCTGGCAGTAGGGGTCCACCGCCCAGATCACTTGTTTTGCGTTGGTAGGATTCCGAAGAATCATGGCCATTGGCTTGTAATCATTCGCGTGCTGCAGAACAGCACTCCCATCGGCCGGAACCTCCCGCCAAAAGTTACCCCCGTCCAGTGAATACTTTGCGTACCGCCACTCCGGTTTAGTTGTGCCCAGGTAATCAAAGACCCGTAGGGCTTTGTCTCTTGCCTGATGCGCAATATCGAAATTTAACAGAGGAGCGTGCGGTTTATTATAATTTCCTATTTGTCTGTAGGGGAAATAATTGGAGCCACCTGAACCCGGGAAAAACTGGTTCGCAATATGTCCAACATCGTTAACCGGAATGGCATTCGGATCATCAACCTGGTTAACAGCATTGTTGAAGGAGATAGCCCCCTGACCACGGACCATCATATCAAAGACGAATACCTCGAACGCCGTTGTACCGTGAGACTGATGGGCATCCCGTAAAACCCGGCCCACTGGATTTGTCGTCTCGTGTTCCCAGGAGACAAAAGGAGCTCCGGCGCCATTCCCAACAAATTCACGATAAGCCCAGAAATACCCCATAGGCCGCCTGTTAGGATCCTGCTTTAACATGACATCCATTTCATGCATTTTAATATAAGGCAGATCAACCTGATTCGCATAGAACGGGTACAATTGGATCAGCTGCTCCATGCCTATATCTGAATAACTTTTGTTATTTACCCGGCCCTGGTAGAAGTCATCCATGCTTCCATCGCTTTTTCTGCGGGCTTCATCCTGCGAAATATACCGGTTTTTGTAATCAGGATGCAACGGAGCCCGTTCGCTTCCGTTTCTGGATCTAAAATTTTCTGCGATTGCCTGGTAGCGGATGTCCATTTGCCCATATACGCCAAAATACTTGGCACCCGGAAATATCTCCCGTAATCGCTCATATAGTCCAAAGTAACCAGGACCCAATATCGAAGGATATTGTGGATCAGTATCTTCACGCATCTGATCAAGCTGTATCCCGGCGAACCGAGTTCCTAACTTCTCCGCTGCACGCCTGCCCTGCTCATAGGTAACATTGATCGAACGTGGCTCATTGGGTATAGTGTTCCAAAAATCAACTGCATTGGGCATAGATTGAAACATGGCATCCGGAACCGTTTCTTCAGGCCTGTTCAACGGTATATGCCGCTTGAGACCAAATGCGTTCCACCCTCTTGAATAATACTCACTCAGGACTGATTTTGCATCCTGCTGATACCCACCGTATAGTTTGTCGGATGGCAATGCTTTTGCCGGAGCATCTTTGACAGCCTGCGAATTCCAGGAGTTCGTGTTAACAAGCCATAGCTCATTTCGGGGTAAGAGAATTCCTTTATTTCCGTCGATAGACTCTTCACCCTTGAAAGGCACATACGGATTATACGTACTGATAATCTCCTGATTAGAGCTATAAATCCAGCTCGGGTCGCCACCAGCGTACCACCAGTCATTGACTCTCGGGTACGGACCAGACGGCATTGATTTCGTAATTATTTTGTCAATGACATATTTAGCATTTATTGGTAATGCATAGTTGTCAAGAGCAAAGCCTACGAAAATATCATTGATAAAGTAGAGCGTATTATAGCCCGGCACGGATTTAAAATTCGAAACATCTGAAACATAGCAAACATTATCCTTATAATTCTTCGCGATGTTTATGTTCTCCCGGTTGGTACCAACCCTACCTAAATACTGGTAATTGCCTACGCTGGGACAATCCTTTACCAATACGCTTAACGTTACACTGGCGGTCTGTTCACTGCAACCTTGTTTGGTGGCAGTAACCATATACAGGTAGGTACCGTTTGCGGCTGGTGTTGTTGCTGTGACTTCATTGCCCACCTGAGAAAAACCATCAGGTCCGCTCCAGCGATAAACCACGCCAGTACAATCTCCTCCACCACAGATCGCCTTCAGGCTTACCTTAGTACCGCAACCTGGTGTCAGGACTGTTGACTGAGCATTGATGGAAAAGGCGGAGACAATACAAATCCGGTCCTGGTCAAAACTACCATCGTTGCTTCCCTGAATACGAATCGTGTTATTACCTTCTTTTAAAGTCAGCAGGAGACGGGCCTCCCGATAAGGCATAGCGGAATTAACCCGGTTCAACGGAACAGACTGTACAATACCGCCATTTACTATGATCGATGCGGTTGGGTAATTCTGCGTTTTATACCGTAAGATAAGGGTATAGCTACCAGCAGTCGGTATGCTCACTTCGTATTGTAAATAGTTAGTTGGAAGTCCGAAACCAGCCACCAGGACTCCACCTGACGCAAGTGGGTCATACGTTAGGTTTTTCCCTCCTGTTAAACTCTCCGACTCAATGCAAACGTTAACCGGAAAACACGGATCAGTAGAGCAGTTACTGACATTCAGGTTCGTCGTAGTGACCTGGTCAGCGCAACCATTGCGCCGGGCAGTTAACGTATAGGTGTAGGTACCACTCACCGTAGGTGGTACCACCGATACATTCTGCCCGCTGCCGCTGTAGCCGTTTGGACCTGCCCAGCTGTAGCTCACCCCCGCGCAGTCCGCCCCGGTGCAACTGCCTGTCAGTTGCACCGGTGTGTTACAGTCTGGAGCACTGTTACTTACAGTGGCACTTGCACTAAACAGACACNGGCCACCCCCGCAGTTGCCCACCGTCACACTCACCTGGGCCGTGCGCACCGCACAGCCACTGCGGCTCAAACTCACCGTATAGGTGTAGGTGCCACTCACCGCAGGCGGTACCACCGATACGCTCGGCCCGCTGCCGCTGTAGCCATTAGGCCCCGTCCAGCTGTAGCTCACCCCCGCGCAGTCGGCTCCGCTGCAGGCGGCCGTCAGCTGCACCGGCGTGTTGCAGGCCGGACTGCTGTTGCTCACCGTGGCACTCGCACTAAACTCACAGGACACCACTACCGGGTTCACCTGTACTGCTGTGCTGCCACTGACACTACAGCCATTGCGCGTGATGGTCACCGTGTAGCTGCCCGCCTGTGACAGACTCACAGCCCCCAGTACCGGGTTCTGCTCACTACTGCTGAAGCCATTGGGACCGCTCCAGCGGTAAGTAGCTCCCGCTACCGCGTTGGCCGACAGCTGCAGGCTCTGACCCACCACTACCGGACCGCTGCTGCTGGCCATGGCCGTGTACTCACAGCTTACCCCCACATGAGCCAGCACACTGGCGGGGATCTCCTGCTTGGCTACGCCCGGCCCCTGCCAGCTCACCTGCAGACCCAGACCACCCGCCCCCTGGATGTAGCGCACCCG
>NZ_BAABHD010000011.1:0-924 GCF_039541915.1 Nibrella saemangeumensis | reverse complement strand
TGGTCACCGTGGCCAGACTGGCCGGTACGGTACCGTTGCGGTCGGCATCATTGGCCAGCACATTGACCGTGGTGGGCTGGTTAAACGCTACCGTTGCTACATCCGCATTAGCCACTGGTGCGGCACTGCCTATGTTGACCACCACCAGAGCGGTGTCACACAAACTGGTGTTGGCTACATCACAGATGCGGTAGATGAACTGGTCGGTTCCGGCAAAGCCACTGTTAGGCGTGTAGCTGATGCTGCCATCGGCGTTGAGCGTTACCGTACCGTTATTGGGTGCATCCACAATCACCGGCGCGGTGACGTTGGTCAGGCTGGCCGGCTGGTTGCCGCGGGCTTCATCGTTGAGCAGCACCGGGATCTGCACGGCTGTGTTAAGAGCCGTCACATAGTTATCGCGGTTAGCCTCCGGCACCACCGTGCCCACGTTGATGACCACCAGGGCCGAATCGCACAACAGCGTGTTGACCCGGTCGCAGATGCGGTAGATCAGCGTATCGCTACCGGCAAAGCCTGCGTTCGGCGTGTACGTAATCGAACCTGTGCTGTTGACCACCACCGTACCGTTGCTGNCGGGCCGCATCGTTAACCAATACGGGGATGGTCACCTCCTGCGCAAAAGCCGTGCTAGCATCGTCACGGTTAGCCACCGGCGGTACTGACGGTACCGTGAAAATCACCTGTGCCGTGGCACACACATTCGGGCTGATGATCGAGCAGATCTGATACGTCAAGGTATCATTGCCGGCAAAACCAGGTGCCGGCGTGAAAGTAATCGTGCCATCCGGGTTGACCACGGCTGAGCCGTTGTTGGGCTGATCCACAATCGTTGGTGCGGTCACATTAGCCAGCGTGGCCGGCTGACCGTTACCCGCCAGATCATTACTCAGTACACTGACCGTTACCGGCTGACCAAAGCTA